>PLSP01000042.1 GCA_003165195.1 Candidatus Bathyarchaeota archaeon
AGGGTGTCATCGTGGCAATGATCGTTATTCCACAAGGGTTTTCGCAGAGCATCAGTGAAGGAAAAACAGTGCCAGTTACTGTTTTTATCGACAACATTAACACTGACATGACAGATGACATCCAGCGCGCGATGCCTGCAGCCGTTATGAGTTTTGGCGATGCGCTCAAGTTTGAAGGCGTGAACGTGAGTGTGGCCGAGACAGACTTATACTCCCATGATACGAGCTTCATCGACTACATGATTGCAAGCGCTTTAGTCTTGGATGCCCTCATAATCGCGGGTACTTTAAGCGCGCTCTCGGTTGCAGAGGAGTTTGAGTCGAAAACTGCCCGGCTTCTTGCGATTTCGCCAATTCATCCACTCATTCCCATGATGGGCAGGGTCGTAGTAACTGCCTTGGTTTCTGCGGGGGCTTTGGCAATAACCGTCATTGTGGCCCTTGTTAGCTACGGCATTTCACCCGTCCAACCTCTGGAAATGGTGTTAACCCTGCTGTTTTGCGTTGCCATTTTCAGTTGTTTAGGTGCCGCACTTGGTGCAGTCATGAAAAGGACGCTTCCGGTGGCTCTGTTTGTTCTCGGGAGTGCCCTTCCTTTGTTTCTTTTTAGCGGTTCGTACGAGCCGCAACGGTTCGATGGGAACCTCATTTGGGTGGCGGCGCACTTTTCTCCGGAATATTATGCAGTGGGTTTGATGGAAAACGCCGTTTTCAATTTGAAGGTCACGCCTGAGCCGCTCGGCCTGCTTGCCCTCGCGTTGGTTGGGTGGGGAATCGGGGCGTTGGCTTTAGCGTGGTTTTTCTCCAGAAGAGGATTTTCATGAAAAAAAACTCGATCTGGACAATCGCGTTGCATGACCTTAAGAGGTGGAGGAAAATGCCTCTCACTGCAGCTTGCGCGCTTATCCCACCGATTGCCATGACGCTAGTCCTTGTATCGTTGAGTCTAGCAGTTACTCAGCAGCCTGTTGCCTTGGTTGTCCAAGGGAATGGGCCGGCGTCGGTGCAAATGGCTCAAATTATCAAATCAGACACTGAGGCATATGATCTGACGATAACGAATGCGGCTACTGCAAACAGCATGCTCCAGGACGAAAAGGTCGCCGCCGTCATTACCATCCCGTCCACGTTCGATGCGCAGGTGGCAAATGGTACCGGAAAGGTTCTTCTCACGATTAACAACGTTGACTTTGATTTTTCAGACGACATTCGTAGAAGCGTGGATCGGTCGGTTGTGGAATTCGATGCTCAAGGTCTCGTGTCGGACGAATTGATAAATTCGTCCTTACCCAACGTGTATCATGTAAACCTAGACGAGCAATACGTTAGGGAGACTAACGTGGACTGGTTCCACTATCAGTTAGTTCCCACTTTCCTGCTTTTAGTACTTAATGTTGGTCTAGTCGGAACTGCCCTTTTGTGTGCGTTGGATAATGAAAGCAAGACAGCTCGTATGCTCGCCCTATCGCCGCAACGCTCCTGGGTGCTAATTTCTGGACGCATTCTAGGAGGCGTTCTTGCGTGTTTTGCAATCGTTCTTCCTGCAGTATTGATTGGAGTTCTAGTCGGTTTTATCAGCCCGCCAATTGCACAGTTACCGGCGTTGTTTGGGATATTTTTAGGAACTGCATTGTGCGCATCCGGCATCGGCGCAATAATAGGAACTTGCGTGAAAGGCTCAAGATATGTTGCGTTTCTCTCTTCGATGACTGCCATTTACCTGTTCCTCCTTGGCGGGGGCTTCACCGCGATCGAGTTTGTTCCTCATTGGCTTCAGGGTGTAAGCGCGTTCATCCCAACTCGGTGCTCGATCGACGCTTTGCGGCAAGCCTTGTTCTACCCTAACCCCACTGGGCTTCCATATTCGCTACTGGTTCTTGCGCTTTACGCTATCGCCTGCGTTGGAGTCGGTGCACTCCTTATGAGGCGCTCTTGGAATACGTAAATGATCTTTCGCCACATAAAAATGGCAAAAAGAGGAATGAAAACAGCATTAAAAGAATTGTGTATCCGAAGGAATTATCAGGTGAAGACGAGAAAATGAACGTATTCTATAATCGGTTTGCGCCATTTTAGACTCCAGCGAACGGGTACTGGGAAGGGCAATAACAGGTGTCAACATGACAAATGGACGAAAAGAAATAATATCAAAACTAGATTTGAAGCCCAGTACCAAAAAAATTCTTGAAGTTTCACCTGGCCCTGGGGTTTTCCAAAAACTTTTGCGGACTACAGTTGGCGGGGAAGGTCGAATTGTGTCTTTGGACCTCTCCATGGCTATGCTACGGCAATGTCAAGCTAAAAATGGGAACTTAAACATTTATCTGGTACAGGGAAATGCACAGTATTTGCCTTTCGCTAATGAATCATTTGAGGGCCTAACAATTACCCTCATTTTTTCGAGGTTCGCGTGGCACAGTTTAGTTTTCAGTTCCTCTTAACGTGTTTGAAAATCAAGCTGTTGAAACATCGTTGACACATTAACATTAGGGCGGAGGTCAAGGCTTTCGAAATAAGCGGTTTCAGAAAAGTTGACGCACACGCACAATTGCAAGATAATTTAACAACCTGAAAATAGCTGGAGCTATCGCTTGCCCACGTATCTGGCGCAGCAGATATAGGTTTAATTTAAAAACTGTCTGTTACGTTTGCGGTGGCCGCTCTAAAACTTTCAACTTCTTCAGACTTTACACTTGATTATTTTTTAGGTATTTTGAAGTTAGACGCCGCATAGTTTCCAAATGAGTGCGAATAGATGTTTTTCCTTTCTCAGTTATTTGTATGAACGTACGGGGACCTCCAGTTACCTTGAAGCCTTTGCGAACAGTCACATAGCCTGCTTGCTCAAGAATTTTCACGCTTTTATTCAACGAACTCTTTGAAACCTTCACCGCAAGCATAAGATCTGTAAACGTGATTCGTTCAACTCCTAAAAGAGCAAGCATTATACCAACCCTTGCCGAACTCGACAAGGCGCCGGCAGCGGTAAGTTCCGAAATGCTGATGTCATCTTTGCTTTTTGATGAAGGCTTAGCTACGTTGCTTTCACCATCAGTGTTACTCAAAACTTTGCACAAGCTCCTCTGGCGCTTCGTACAGCGATTTGACTCCCGCTGCTAACAAAATCACAGATAATGCCGCTAGGCTAATCAGAGAACCCAAAATGTGAAAGCCTGAAAGAAGCAATATTGTCGGAGCCAGAAATAGCACAAGCCAATCCTCGATGCGTCTATGAAGAATGCTGTCTGGCGATTTTTTTGAAAAAACAAATATATTATAAAAGATTATAGCGGCAAACCATGCGATCAGCACTATAAATGCTATAATTCCAAGACCAATCAAGTCTAAAATGACAATAGCAACTAAAGGCAAGATAGGGGAGATGAAGCCTCGCTTCAAGATTTCAGTTAGCTTATTTCTTTGTTTTTGTCTTTTCTCTTTGCCTTCAAAAAGAGAAATCGCGTCATTCATTTCATAAAATCTATGCATTCCAGCTATGCGGGCAAATAACCATATCACAATAAAAATTACGGGTATGGAAATTTGCGAAACATAAGCAGGTGCTGAAAGATACGCAAGAAGAGCCGCAACCAGGGGTGCAATCGAAAGCAAGGCATAAAAAACTCCGATCCCCCTTCGTGCTCTAAACCTGAAGACAGCCAAAGCGATATCTTTTGGATTCTGCTGTTCCTGTTCTGAATCAAATTTTCCGTTATGGTTTTCACTTCCGAGAATATTTGTCATTCAGGATACCGCTACAATAGAATTTTACATGCAAAACATGCTTTTAACATATGCTGCTAGTTCACAAAGTGAACAAGTGCCCATATTTATAGTAAACATTTTACACCTCAGAATGTTGTGAACGAAAAATGTCAGTACCTATAATTGAAGCAAAAGATCTTAAGAAAACCTATTTGCTTGGTAAAGTCCCTGTTGAAGCGCTAAGAGGCATCAACTTAAATGTTAAACGAGGGGAATTTCTATCCATCCTTGGACCATCAGGCAGCGGAAAATCAACGCTTCTCAACCTTATCGGAGCGCTTGACAAGCCAAGCTCTGGAAAACTGCTAATCGACGGTGTAGACGAATCAACACTGGACGATAACCAACTGACGGAACTCCGAGGCCGCATAGGCTTCGTATTCCAATTTTTCAACTTAATTCCACGTTACACTGCAATACAAAATGTTGAACTTGCAATGAGCATAGCTAACGTCGGCAAAAGCGAAAGAAGCAAACGTGCCAAAGAACTTCTCGAAACTGTAGGGTTAAAGGATAGGATGAACCATAAGCCGGCTGAACTCAGCGGTGGACAACAGCAACGTGTAGCTATAGCACGTGCTTTAGCAAATGAGCCTCGTTTCATGCTTCTGGATGAACCTACAGGGAACATTGACTCACGGACGGCGCAGGAAATCATCGGTTTGATAAAGAAGGTGAACGGTGAAGGCGTTACAGTCATTATGGTTACGCATGATCAGAATTTGGCAAGAGAAGCTAGCCACACAATCGAGGTTTTTGACGGGATGATAAAGTCCGATGAGGTGAACCACGCATGAAGGCAAAAGATATTTTCGGATACTCATTTAGCGCAATTAAACTACGCAAACTCCGCGCAGGCTTAACCACGCTTGGAATCGTCATCGGGATAGCAGCCATCGTTGCCTTACTTTCACTTACTCAAGGTCTATCAGCTAGCTTAACAAACAGTTTTCAACAGGGGCTATCCGCAAACACATTGGTTGTTACAGGGCAAAACATTCCTCTCTACGCTAACTACACCGACCAAATTATGGCGATCCCGTCAATATCGCAAGATATCGTGGCCACAATACCAGTAATACAGCAAACAGGCTACTTGACAAACAGCTCAGGTTCAACGATGAAGGTTACTATCGTAGGAGTAAACTTCGCTGAGACTGCAGAAGCTTACCCGACAACTTTTACGGCGGCGACTGGAACCATCTCCCGTAACCCATCCGATTACTCTATTGTTATCGGCGCAAAAATAAGCAACCTGAATTTAAACGGGACGATATTCGTTAATGCCGGTGACCAATTAACTGTTACCACACAAGTGCCCATAGCCAACGAAACATATGTGGGTAACGTGACAGCGGTTCTTGCGCCAATTGGAGGGCTTAGCATAGGGGCAGCCCCATCGGACACAGGCGTCTACATCCCCATAAACCAAGCAGAAACATATTTTGGAACTAATCAGCTTTCTGAAATAATTGTTCAGCTCAAAAGCAGCAATAACGGCACAATCACCACAGTTTCCAACGCAATAACGAAATATTTCAACGGGGAAGTCACCGTAGAATCTCCAACTGTAATCATCAACACCATAAACTCTGCCATCTCAACCATCGGGGGTTTCATAGTAGGAATCGCAGCCATTTCACTTCTCGTAGCAGGCGTTGGCATAATGAACATAATGTTTGTCTCGATTATTGAGCGTACCCGCGAAATTGGCATACTCAAAGCGTTAGGAATGAAAAGCCGAACAGTGCTGAGCACTTTCCTCTGTGAATCAGCTTTAATCGGCGTGGTCGGCTCGGCAGTGGGTATAGCGTTAGGCTGGGGCATAGCAAACCTTGATGCGCTAGTAAACAAAAGAAGCAGTTTAGTTAAGGTAAATGGCACCGGAGTCAAGATTACGCCAGTCCTTACACCTGAAGTGTTCATATTAGCGTTGGCTTTTGGCATAGGCGTAAGCATTCTATTCGCTATTTACCCAGCATGGCGGGCATCTAAACTAAACGTTGTAGATGCATTAAGATACGAGTAAAAAAGAGCAGGATAAATTCTCCTCCAGAGAGGCGAATCCCGTCGGACTGCCTTTAAGAAGCTGATGGTTCCTGATTAGAACTCGAGCGTTCGGCTCTCACTGAAAACTTATAACAGCAATCTCTGCATCGGTATCGCTGAACTTCTCCCATCTTTGTGTGTACCTGATTCCGTTCTTGAATGATCGCTTACTTTCACATTTTCTAATGGCTTTCTCACTCAATTTGGTTGTTCTCCTTTGTTCATTTTTTTGACCAACTATGTTGCAAAAGGAAAAAATGGGGGCTTGCGGGTGAATATCTATTCGGGTTAGAGGGTTCAAAACCATTGCTAAAGAAAAGTATTAATCCGCGTCTCAAAGCGCTTGATAGTATTTTCGCTGTATCATTGTAGCGCCTCTTAGAGTTTAGGGTTTGCGGATAATTTCCGGGCGGCTTAAGGGTGGATTATCGTTATCGCTGAGATTAATCCAAGAGACAGCCCAACCATACAGGATATGATGAGGGGCCAATTCTTCTTTTCAAGGAAGAACGCGTACGGCAACCAGACACAGCAGTTGAGTACAGTGAACGCTGGTATCAGCAACGAACCGGGGTGGCCTGAAAGATTGAGGCGTATCTGGTCCACATATGAGAAATATGTCAGAATAGCGGTGGTTGTTGCGATCCATCCAATCATGCCGACTGTTTTCTGGTTCATTCCATTAACCTCTTTGTGCCTGGAAGGGGGGTGTTACTTAGCCCGATACAGCGGGCGCCATGTCGGTAAAGGTCCGGATACCCGCGATCTTATCTCCCTCGAATGTAAAGATATCCACTGCCTCAAACTCTAATTTGCTCCCGTCTTTCATGACTCCCTTCATTCGCAGGAAGGACGCTACCTTGTTGTCCTCAGCAATAAAATATACTATCCCATGAGCTCCGCTTCCTGGCACTCTTGTCTCCTTGTAGTACTGGATTAGTTTGGAGGCTCCCACAATGGGCGCCCGACCCTTGAGCGTTTGGTACACAACTTTTTCTGAAAGAAGTGGGAATAGCTCGTCGTAACGTCCCGAATCGACGAGCTCTAGATACGTTTTCATTATCTCTTTCATTTTCTCAAGGGACGGCAATCTGGCTACCATAGATTTCGCCATGGGTTAAGACTTCCAGCCGAGTACGTCATCGAGCCAATCAAACTCTATTTGGTTTTTCAACAGCAAGTTGTTAACCATGCTGTGTCCCTCGCCGCCCTCAGCGGTGGTTCCAATCCTTATTTGGCTCTTGGGATTGTTCATTGCCTTCTTCCACTGGATCTTCGCCTTTTCCATTTCTGCGGGATTGAACTCGCTTTCTCCGGCAAGAATAAGCAATGGGCAAGTTATGTTTTGTTCATGTCCTGTCAACGTAAACTCTTGCATGAAGTCTAGCCATTCCGCTATAGTGGCGTTGGCACACCCAGATCTCGTGCGAAAATCGCTAGTGACGGCCAACCTTACGAAAGATTGAGACATGTCGAGGCGTGATTCCAGATCGCGCGGATACGGCTTTGTCGGATCCAAACCTAACAGTTCAATGAACATCACCCCGATATCCCAGAAGAGTGGGAGTGCTATTACGGCTGCCAAACGCTTTTCGAAAGCAGCGGCCCGGGGGCCGAAATATCCACCAAAACTAGCGCCAATCAAGGCGATTCTCTTTGGATCGACCTCAGGACGGCTCAGGGCATAATCCACGACATGGCCAATCGGGACTTCAGCATCAGGTCGGAAGAACAGGTCGGGATAGTCATGGAACATCGCCCTTTGTCCTGGAATTTCGAACATAAGTACATTGTAGCCCCGCCTCAGCGCACCTGCCGGAACCACACCGTAGAGTTCCTCAAGAGCGCTATCGCCGCCTCCGAGCACAAGAACCGTCGGTCTCTTCTCGCCTGCAGGTCCTCCGCGGATGAAGTAGCCGGGGAGCGTCCTGCCGTTTTCGTAGGGCATGTTTACAACTTCGAATTGAGGATCAAAAAGTTTAGCAGCCTCTCGGAAACATGTCCGCTCTCTCTCGTATGATGAGCGATGACCCGGATCAGTGGCGCTGGCGTACATCGACGTGGCGCCCCAGTAGGTTGTGGCGCGTAGGAACGCATCACGGGCGCTCACCCGATGCCCCTTTTTGAGGCAATCCCACCCGATCGCCTCGACCCGTTTCGCAGTTACCATCCACGCATTGGTAAAGCTTTGAAAATCTCCATCGACAATCCGGCTTGCCGTTTCGTAGCATTCTCCCACTGCCGATCCGCCGTAATTGCCTCGCCCCATTACTCGTGTGAAGTAAGAATCGAAGTTGGTCCCAAATCTATTCGCTTGACCCGCCGTGAAGCGAAAGATTAGGTCCTGTTTTTCTTTCTTTATTTCGTTTTTGTTGCTCATTGTTCTTTCCTCTTTCTAATGTATGATAACAGCAACTCGGATAAGTATTGTCACGAGCATATTCGCTAGCACAATTTATTTATTGAATGAAAATAATGTAAATCACATGCGCAGGCTAGTTGTAGAGTGGTCAATCAACGAAGCAATTAAAAGAATTAAGGATAGAGAAATCGAGAAACTCAAAAAGTCGGGTGAGCAGGACGATTCAGAACTAGTCAAAAAAGCTGAATTGACTGAATTAAACAGGCTTGAGATAATTAAGAAAATCAAATCATTTGAGGTGCTTCACATTTTAAGATTTGATTCTTCTGAATCAGCTACAATATTCAGATTAGAGCCCAAGGATAACTCTTTGGAAGTTGAAGAAATCTTAAAATCACTCCTTCAAAACCTCAACATCGAATATCAGCTTTTAGAAAAGGATAGAGGCGCTTGCATCTACTTTATCAAGGGAAAAACGATTCAGTCAAGTTCGGGGTTACCTAACGGAAGAGGAATGTATCCCATGTTGCCTTTTGAGGTCAGGGATGGAAGAGTTAGAGTTACCCTTGTCGGGGATAACGAGCAGGTTAAGGAGTTCCTTGAAAACCGAGTGGTTAACTATAAGGTACTGTCGCTAACTGACGCTAAATTCTCACCTAATTCGCCGATTAGCCGCTTAACCGAAAAACAACAAGAAGCCATTTCCATAGCGTTTAGGCTCGGCTACTTTGATACGCCTCGAAAAATAAGCGCAGACGAACTCGCAGCTAAGCTTGGTCTTGCGAGTTCTACCTTAGCGGTTCATTTGAGAAGAGCTGAACACCGTTTACTCGCTGACATGTTAAACGAACAATAGTTGGGCTAATCGATGGAAATAGTTTGTGCGCTATCAAATTGTGCTTTTGATTTGTCAAGCAGGCTAATTAGAAGAGAAAAAAAATGCTTCCATTATAACATTAGAGCGGAAACATGCGCTCGAAAACTATAAGGTTTCTACTGTATAGGTTAGGTTCATGCTGCATCTATGAGACTCTAAAAGCCGCGTAACTTCCTTAACCAGTAGACCACGTGTAGAGATAGTAGGCTGATTTTCCTTCTCATATGCAACTATTTTGGTTAATGGACTTTATGAGGGGTTCAGTACTTCGGAAAGCAAGCGTCGTTCGGCTCTTCTTAAATGAACTGCCAAAGTCGAATGAACTATGCCCATTTTTTTTGCAAGTTCCTCAGAGCTTATCTTGCGAGGAGTATCGAAATAACCAAGTGTAAACGCCAAAATTAAGGCCTCACGTTGCTTGTCAGTTAAGGAGCTAACAGGCGAGCTTGGAGAGAACTTGGCATCCATCAACGAAATTATCCTGTAACGGATTCCTATTCCACCTATAAATTCAAGGAACTGTTTGACCTGTTCGTTGTCCCCCAGCAAAGTAATTTTAACTTTACCATCCTTTATCCCCAATGGCATAACTGGGTACATGGTGATTTTTCGGTGGTCTATGGCATGACTGGATTCAATGGGTTGGCCCTTAACGAAAAAAATGTATGTATTTTCTTTTTCATGTTCCAAAAGCTGAAATTTGCTATTAACAGTATCTTTTAAAATGTACGTTAAGAATTCTTCGACGTTTTGAGATGGATCTTTGAGTTCTATTCTAAGAATAAGTGCAAATCCATCTTCGCCAATCTTGAGAATGTGTAACATCTCAAGCGATTTAATCTTTCTCTGCAATTCAATCATCTGCAAGCCACGGGAGCGCAGCTCTGCTATCGTCTCTGGACTCAAATTTTCCGCTTTAGTCTCCTCGATCTGCTGCAACACTGGATCCATGTCTTTTAGCGACCATTCTAAAACGAGTCTACGCATAAGAATCGAAATCAAGATGCATTGACTGCCATAAATACTTTTTCAAAAGACGACTGTAGTCGCTATAATCTTAATCCGCATGTTTGATATGTTGTAGAAAAAAGAAGCGAAAAAATATGACAGCTCTTAGCCCAAAAGATAATTCATTAACAAGTAATGTAAAAGTCGACAAGTATCCCATTCGGGCACTTGTAGTCTTAACTGCGTCTCTCCTTCTCATCAGTTATGTGGAAACCATGGTTCTTCCAGGTATCCCCACCATCGTAAAGGACCTCTCAACAACAACAACCATCGGCTCTTGGATAACATCCATAGTTCTCCTAGTTGCCGCTGTGGTTTCATCAACTTTCGGTAAACTTGGTGACCTCTTTGGAAAGAAAAAAATGATGATTGTAGCCTTGCTTTTCTACACTGTAGGAGTCAGCATCGCGGGTTTCTCAACAAGTATTTACTTCCTGATATTTGCCCGGGCCATCCAAGGGGTAGGCTTAGCCATGCTTCCGCTGGCCCTAGCGTTTTTAACCGATATATTTCCTAAAGAACGGTTAGCTATGGCGCAAGGCGTCATTGCAGGTTCCGCAGCCATCAGCACTTCATTGGGTCTAGTGCTCGGATCATATGTAGTTCAAGACTTAGGTTGGCGAGCTGCCTTCCACACTGCCGCAATATTGAGCGTTATCATTTTTGTTGCTGTACTAATAGTTCTGAAAAAGGACGTCTCCCTCATAAAGTGCAAAGTGGACTACGTCGGTGCCACACTGCTCTCAGTGGGAATAGCACTTGTATTGATTTACACGACGGAAGGGTCGGCGTTGGGTTGGTTTTCGCTTGAAGAACTAGCGTTCCTGATTCCAGGGATTGCACTAATAATTTCATTCTTTTACGCTGAAACCGTTGTACCTGAACCCTTAATTCAGCTAAAACTGTTAAAAATAAGAAATGTCCTCGTCGCAAATTTGGTCACTCTTATTGCAGGCATTAACAATTTTCTGCTCTTCTTCGCTGTCGTGGAGTACCTTGAAGTGCCTAAGCCCTACGGGCTAGGCTTTGATATAATCCAAACCGGCCTGACGCTTGTTCCAGGTACGATAATTATGCTAGTACTGGGCCCGCTTGTTGGAAGGCTGCTACCCAGAGTGGGACCCAAGCCAACTCTCATTACAGGCGCATGCACGTTAATTGTAAGCTATTTGCTGTTCACAGTTAACCGAGGAACCGCTTTAGACGTTACGATAAACATAATTTTCGGTTTCGCAGGGCTTATCATTCTGCTGGTACCTATCGTCAACATGATATCTATTTCTCTGCCGAAAGAAGATGTCTCAGTTGGACAGGGATTCAATACAACTTTGAAATTCGTGGGAAGTGCAGTTGGACCAGTACTTACAACGTCAATCTTAGCTTCATTCACCGTTGCGTTAACTAAAGTCATAGGCGGGAAAACAGTTACCATCGCAACTCTGCCCTCAGCAACAGCGTTCAACGTTATCTTCGGAATAGGCATTGCATTATCCGTTTTAATCATCGCTTTGAGTCTGGCAATTAAGAACGATGTTTTCAAAAAACCGAAACAGGATGTGTCGAGAACCCTTGAAAAGAAGACTGTACCTTAGGATGGAAGCCAGTGCCCGCTCGTTAAATTACCTGCTGGGCTGGCTTATTGCGGGAACGAGAGGCGGACCAAATAGGGCAAGAATCATTGAGACATTAAAGCAATCCCCGTTAAACATAAACCAACTGGCAGTAGCTCTGAAAATTAGCTATAAAACAGCAAAGGAGCATTGTGACATATTGGAGAAAAACCACATAGTTACAACGCTTGCGCTCAAAGGTGGTATAACAACTTACGCTTTATCCCAAACTATGAGAGAGAACTATCTGACGTTTGAGAAATTAGTAGGGAAAATTGATGAACGGTCAAATGGTCGAAAGACAAGCCAAACTTTGGTCGCTAACGAACTTGAGTTGAGGGAGATTAAAATTGGTTTCTGACAAAACGATTCGATTTGCAAACAAAAATATCGATCTGTCTACGCTGTCATGCCGCATAATTGAGTATCTAAAACGAGAATGGTACGAGATACAACACGCTGAAGGCATTCGTGAAGTACGTACTCATTAAAGCTCGAAAAGAAAGCATTCTAAGAGACCTATGTATGAAAGATAGATGCCTTACTATGCTTGTTCTAGGACAACCTGATGATTTCAGCGTCCACGTTGGCATTGGACAGTGGCTTCAAATCCCACCCCTTGCACTTTGCCCCTTTTGCAAAATAGAGCTTGATCACCAATTATTCTGGTAAATGACCTCGAGCTTGGACGTTACTCAAAAATACGGGACCCCGACCAAAACATAAACTTTAGTAATTTCGGGACAAATCAGCGCGCGAGCGTTATCTGTAAGTTTTATCCATTTTTTGCGCACCATGTCATCGCATGTTGAGGAAAGCAGAACAACATCTCTTAACCCGAATAATAAAAGAAGCTTGAGAATGAACAACAGAGATGCTTTATAGTATTCTCTTAACAAGTTTAGGCTCAAGGCACACCCCTAGCTGCTTATACTAATTACAACATATTGCAACCTATGCGTATGATAATTTGAAAATATTGGGTGCACTATGCATATTAAGATCAAAAGTATTAACATAATAATAGCAAAACAGTAAATTCGTCTAATTTGCGTAAGTCGAATATACTGTTTTTCTAGCAAAATTGTTGCATAGACGATGCCCTAGACGATTCTATGCGTGTTGAAAAGGAGGCAAAAAATGAGCAAAAAAGAAGTAACTAAAACACAGACCCGCTTGTCCGACAAGTGCCCAGAGTGCAGTAGCGAAAACCTGGTCCACGATTATGATACTGGAGAAACTGTTTGTGGTGACTGCGGCTTGGTCCTCTACGAGCAAATGATGGATAAAGGGCCAGAATGGCGCGCGTTTACCCAAGAGGAGAAAGCATCAAGAAGCCGAGTTGGAGTACCCACATCATACTCCGTTCACGACAAAGGCTTATCCACAGCCATTAGCCAAGTCGACCGAGATGCGTTTGGGAGAAAACTCCCCTTGGCGACAAGGCTGCAGATGTGGCGTCTTCGCAAATGGCAAATACGAAGCCGAGTGCACTCATCCATCGACAGAAACCTTGCCCAAGCCATGGCAGAACTCGACAGGCTCTCAGACAAACTCTACATTCCACCACCAGTCAAAGAAAAAGCCGCTGTTGTTTACCGAAAAGCCTTAGACAAAGGTCTTGTCCGCGGAAGATCAATTGCCGCTATCGCTGCTGCTTCGCTTTATGCTGCTTGCCGTGGAAGCGGAACACCACGCACATTGCGAGAAATTGCCGAAGCCAGCCTCGTTGATAAGAAAGATGTTTCAAGATGCTATAGACTATTATTGTGTCAGCTTGACTTGCACATGCCTATTGCTGACCCACTAACATATGTCTCGAAGATCGCTGAGAAAACTGGCATTTCAGGCAAAACCCAAGGTGCAGCCATCCAAATTCTCAGAGACGCAAGGCGCAAGCGTGCTGCAGCTGGAAAAGACCCCATGGGTTTAGCAGCCGCTGCTCTCTACATTGCTTGCTTACAAAACAACGAGAAAAAGACTCAAAAAGATATTGCTGAAGCTGCTGGCGTAACTGAAGTTACTGTACGCAACCGCTACAAAACACTCAAAAAACAATTGAATCTTGAGTTGCCCGATTAGGCAACTATTTTTTCAATCAAGTCTAACCTCTTGGTTTAACAAAAAAAGAAAAGAGAAAATTCTAAGTTCCTGTTGCATTTTTTGCTTCTTGTGCTGCTTCTGGAGCATTCTGCTTGACAGCACTGATGCCGTTAACAATGTCTGTTACTGCATCAGCGAATAAACAATTGACGAGTTGTTAAAAAAGAACAGTTTGCCCGAGGTTTGGTTCAGAACCCGATCCCAAGTCAAATAATAAAAAAGGGAATGTTTGAGGAAATAGTACTTATTCAGTTCTGGAGTGGTGGGACTGCCCCAACTCACCGCTCTGGAGCTGAATACGAGGCCAGGATACCAATTGGCAGATTTACCCGTTACAGGTAGATCACTTTTGCTGTTTCCTGGACAGTAGATCCGCGAAGAACCCCAAGCCGAACAGCGCCATCACGCTTAATTTCGTAAATCTTTATAACGCAACAGGGTATGCATACCAAGAGGAAGATTGGAATGTTTAAGCTTAAAGTGGCTGACTCAAAATTCTTAAGAGAAATGGTCACAGCCATCTCAATACTCGTAGATGAAGCTACCTTCAAAATTGAACCCGACGGCTTGAAACTTCGGGCTATGGATCCCTCTCGCGTTGCAATGATCGATTTTGAATTGCCTAAAACAATCTTCGAAGAATACGTTTGCAGTGAACCCATTAAAATAGGTATGAAAATAAGCGAACTGCTGAAATTGCTGAAGAGAGCCGGGAAAGACGAAGCAGTGGAGCTGTTGCTTGATGATAAGACTGGGCGTTTGCAGGTTAAGATAACAGGGAAGTACAGCCGAGACTTCACTATGCCCACGCTGTTAGCCTCGGAGGAAGAAGTGCCAACTCCAAAGATAACCTTCAACGTAAAAGCTAAGATTACAACGCACGGTTTGAGCGAAGCAATTGAAGATGCTAGACTAGTCAGTGACCATGTTAGATTTGAAGCGGACCCGGAAAAGCTGGTTTTGAACGCTATGGGTGATCTCATGGGTGCTACGATAACTCTGCAGAAGGGAAATGATGCTCTTTTGGATTTGGAGGTAAAAGAAGCTTCAAAGGCAACTTTTAGCCTAAATTATTTGTCTGAAATTATTAAAGCGGCTTCAGCCACATCCGACATCGCTACACTAGAGTTCTCAACCGACATGCCTGTGCTCATCGATTTTCAACAGACGAAAGGAGGAAAACTAACTTTCTTCCTGGCGCCAAGAATCGAAACAGAATAATGAAATTAGGCGGTTCAAAAAAAATGGTATATGTGAGCATATGCATAGGTCTCTCCCGGGCTACCGCTGCATATGCTCTTGTGTACCGTTTTCTTAGAAGCACTTTGACTATGGCTTGATTCAGGGGTTGGTCCAGAGCTGGCCAAGTCAAATTACAAAAAAGGGAATGTTTGAGGAAATAGTACTTATTCAGTTCTGGAGTGGGGCCGCTGGGTCCCGAACCCAAAGTCTGGTGGGACCATTCAGATTGAAACGCGCTACGCTAAGAAATTTCAAACCTACGGACCAGAAGACAACTATCATAAGAGGCCGCATATGCAAGTGGGTTGCTACAGTCGAGTCCTGAGTATAAAGCCAAAATGGCCGAAATACAAAACACCATACAAAAAACCAAACTCAAGCTTGAGTAACCGCTTTGTGACGGCTTTTAGCCAGCTTTTGGATGAAGTTTCAGGGGTAAAAAAAGTGGAAGAGCCGCTTGGGATCCAGAGTTTATTCAGAAGAGTCCTTTTTCCATCATAAGTGCACGTTAGCTTAAGCTACTCGTTCATGCGTTTTTTCCTTGTTTGTTTCTGCCTTTTTGCCGAGGACTTCTTTAGCAAACGCGATGACGATGGCAATAGTTATGAACACGGCGGCTGCGACGTAGAAGCAATATTGAAAAGCTGCTGCTGATGGAAGCAACTTGTAGATTGCCTCTCCACTTTGTGCATGTCCCACGAGCACAGAAATAGTGAAGGTAGTTAAAATGGAAGCAGCTATAGGAGCGCCAATGCTGTCACCAAGATTACCAAAGACATAGGCAAGCGCGTTAGCTAAGCCCATATCTCGTGGATCTACCGTCAAGAGCAGTAAATTCTGTACGGTTGAAGTCAAAAACGCGATACCGGCTCCTACTGCGAACATGCCAATGAGGAGGTCCGTATAAGTTGTTGCCTGAGCTACAAGAAGAAAAGCCAAAACGGCTAGTAGCGTCCCAGAAATCGCTAACGGCTTAACCCCCGTCTTTGAGACGAATTGACCCGCAATCGGCGCAAATACAAACATAGCCACGGCAAACGGCACAATTGATAAGCCAGTTTGGAAGATATCAAGCCCTAAGCCAACGGGAGACGGCAGCTCGAACTTATAAACAAAGACCTGTTCCGCCAGCGTAAAGCCTAGGAGGCCAAAGATTGCAAGATTGGTTACCATGACGTTTCTCATGCTGCTGAGGATATCGTGTTCACAGATGCCCAGCCCCAAGTGGGTCCTTGGGCAAGCGTGAGAATTACTAATGCCAATGGAGCACCGAGTAAAGTGGCGCCTATGTAGTCTATTTTGACGTTAGGACGCTTATACGGAGACTCTTTTACTAGCACGTAGGTAAGTACCGCAAGAACAATTACAAATGGTATTGCTGTATGATAAGTTCCTTGCCAGCCATAATAGTTTGATATTAATGAACCGAGAGGAAGAGCTACTGCTAGCCCAGCTCCGCTCATTCCACTAAGAAGTCCCACTGCCTTTGGAAGTTTGTCTCTTGGAAATTCTTCTCGAACCAGACTGAAAACCAGTGGAGAAATCGAGATGCCTATTCCCTGAACAATCCTAGTTACGAGCAAAAACGTGAAATTCGGAGAAAAACTTGTTATCGAAACTGCAGCGGCGTATATGAAGAGAACATAGACAAGGATGCGTTTCTTTCCATATACATCTCCTAGTTTCCCAATGACTGGAACAAGAGCTGTACCTGACATAGCGTAGAACGCTATCACCAGGCTTGCTTGAGCGATGCTGACGCCGAATTCTGTTGTGAAGGATGGAAGTGATGGAGTTATCATGGTTTCAATGTAGAAGACGGTAAACATAACCCCGACGAGAAGCACTAATAATCTATTGCGGTAATGGGCGTCGTACACGTGGGCTTTTTCTGCTTGCGGTTCTTGCAATTTTATCATCCTGAGGGGATAAGCCAAATTGTTAATTAGGATTGTAGCGCACTAGTTCGCCTATAATGCCAGAAAATAGGTGAGATTGCCATGCGTAGGCTTGTCATTGAGTTTTCAGGAAAAGAACTACAAAAAACCTTTGAGAAGGTCAAGTCTTTAGAAATGCTGGATATTCTAAAGATGGCTCCAGGAGATTTGGCCGCAATAATGAAAGTAGAATTCTCAGATCCATCTGCAAAGATTGAAGAACTCTTTCCAGCCCATATCGGAAAGATTGAAGCCGAGCTTTTGTATCAGGAAGGAGAAATCGGCACTTACTTTATAAAAGCCACGACAAAACAGAAATTGACTGAAAAAGAGCAAAGCGAGTTAGGAAATTTCCCCTATATTTCTTCGCCCCTTGAATTTAAAGATGGAAAGGTAAAGCATATTTTCATCGGCAATTCAAAGCAGATAAAGAAATATCTTGAGAATCTTGAAAAATCGCCGGTCCATTATAAAGTGGTTTCAATTATGGATGCTAGGTTCCCGCCGCGTTCGCCGTTAGCCCGCTTAACTGAAAAGCAGCGTGAAGTTCTCCTTAGTGCGTATAAATTTGGGTATTATGACTTGCCCAGAAGGATAGGCTCTGAAGAGTTGGCTAAGAAGTTTGGCCTGGTTAAGTCAACCTTTGTTGCGCATAGACGAAAAGCTGAACGGCGACTTCTTAAAGAGATGCTGAGCGAGTTCTGAGCGCAAAATTGGGCTGTTGAGTTAATGCCCATTCCAATGGCGACACTATATCGTCCGCCATGGCAGCACCAACTTCGAAAACAAATTGATTTTTATAGCCGTTTGCCAGTTCAGGAGAAACAAGCCCTGAAAGAAATAGACGCACCAGTGCGCGTGATTCTTTAAATTTAAGGAGGATTATACTTTATATAATGGTTTAATATGGCAAAAACAAATCATGTAAATGTCAAAGAGATGAATTTTGATCAATTATTTAAACAAATTTCTCCGGAAGAGATATGCGACAATGTATTTACGTTGGTAGGAAAAGATTTTTTCGTTATTACTGCAGGCAAGGAAGATCATTATAATTCCATGATAGGCAGTGGGGGTGGTTTGGGGGTTCTTTTCAAGAAACCTACCACTTGGTGTGGTCTTCGAGCAGACCGTTATACGCTTGAAATGATTCAAAAAGAGCAAACATATACGATGTCTTACTTCCCGAAGGAATACAAGGAACAAATGCTCTTTTTGGGAAGTAAATCAGGAAGAGATAGTGAGAAAATGAAAGAAGTTGAATTGACAAGTGTTCAAACTCCTTCCGGAGATATGTCTTTCAAAGAAGCCAGACTAATTATTGAATGTAAATTAACGGAAATTACTACCCCCAATCCCAATGACTTTTACTCACAAGAAGCTAAAGACTGGATAAACGAAGCTTACAAGGAAGAAAGCGATTATCGCAAATATGTATTTGGGGAAATCACCCATGTTTGGGTAAAGAAATAAGAATGTTTTCTCCATGATGACGGAGGAACTGCTGAACAGAAAGCGGGAGTTGCCAAAGATATAACCGTTGCCATGTCCAAGCATTTCTTGGCATTTGACTCTTGGTTTCACGACACCAGTCAAAAGCTCGTCGGACAAGAACCCGCCGCAAATAGGGCATCCTGCCAAACCTGCGACAAAACAACTGAAATTCCCAAAAAAGAAAAAGGGGAAGTATTGTTTTCAGTATAAAAGTGTACGTGGGAAGGCGGGTCCGACGGGAAGCTTTAATGTACAACGACATTTATACCGTAGTCTCCGATTTTATCAGCCGTTTTAATTCTTGCCCTAAGACTGCCAGCTGTTTATCGATGGCTTCTTCATGGTTTGTTGTGGCGCCGTCTGCTAGTGCTTGTCTTGTCAGGAGTTGCTCTGGGTTCATTCCCCACGCTCGGATTATTTCCTTAAGTGCGTCGACTTTGCTGACTTTGACTTTTGGTCTTATGGATAGGCCTGCTGCCTGGTAGACATTTCTTAGAAATTCTATGCCGTTCGATTGTATGTCATTGTAGGTGTCGGGGATGTGTCCCATCATGTAGTCTACGTAGTCTGGTTGAACTCCTAAAGCGATCATTTGAGTTTTGAAGTATTTGCGGATGCTGTGTTCTCGCAGGTCGTATAAGCGTCCGAGTCCTTTTTTGAGTAAGTCGGCTTTTTTGTATAAGTTGTGGACAATATTGCGGATTTGCTTACCTGTAATGCCTTTGATTTTTTTGGTGCTTTCATCTCGGATTAGTGGTGATTCGTCTGTTATGACTTCTGGCGGAGAGTATCTGGTGCCTTTTCGTCTCATGTCTAAGTAGAGCTCAAGATACATGACAGGTTCGGGACCAAGGAAGGTGTCGTAGTCGCCGTATTTTCCTTTGGTTATTTCAGCTTCAACGTGTACGTGCAAAGGTATTCTTCGGGCTTCTAAGTCTTCTTTGACATGTCGATACTTGAGCTGTGAGAGGGTGCCTTCTCTGAATCCTGCTGTGGCTGTGGTTGAAACAATGACTCGTTCGCGTAAGTCGCCGATGTCTAACATCTTTGTTAATTCTTCGGGTCTTGGTGCTCTGTCTTTGTAGGTTACTCGTCTGCTGAGCGGTTCGGTGAGTTCGACCTTGATGCCGTTGACGCGGTAGAATGTTTTTACGGATTTTATGTAGTTGCTTACTGGTCCGGGTTTCATTCCATCGTCTTGGAGTTCTGCAAGGTATTCGTTTAGGTATCCTGTGTGGTTTTGTACTCTTTGTGGGTCTGGGATGTTTCCGATTGGCTTTATGTCTTGGATGATTAGGTCTGGACTATATCCAAGCCATATTGAGTATCGTTGCACCTGGGCGGTGTAGTTGCAGCAGCTGTTGTATGAACCCGAGCAGTGACGTAGAAAGTGTCTTGCCATTTTAACTAGAGTTTGGTTGTCAAATACAAAGGGAATAAGTGCTGGTCGTTGACTAACGAAGGATGTCAGGATATAGTTTATGAGACCTTTTTCTTTGACTGCGAGGACTTTTTCGAGTTCAAGCGCGACTGGTGTTTTGAGTTTGTGTCCTGTTAAGCCTTGGTCTATGATTACAAGGTTGCTTTGAATTTTTATTGGAAAGTCAATGGTTTTTAGTTCTTCAACGGTGAGCTGGCGGGTGCGAATTATGGGCTGTGCTACGGTAATGCCGTTCATTTGCTGTCTCCTTTGAATTGAGTTTTTCGCTCCGTTGGTCGGAACGCATACTCATCTCTATCTGTAGCCTTTGAGGAATTTAAAACCCAATTTGAATTTTCATGTGAAAATCTTAACTCTGAGCTTAAGGATTCCAGCATGAGTATGTCTGATTTTAGCAAGACCAATCCGGATGCTTTTGGGTCGCCTCCGCTAAGAGTTGGAGGACCCGCATCTCTATCCCAAGAAAAAACGATGTACTCTTCGCAGTCATAGATCAACCAGCCAACAGCTTCCCTCATTTGAGGTTTCATCGCTAATGCTGATGTCCGATTATAGATAACATGATCAAGATATCGAACAAAAATTAGGTTCTTAAGATGTTGAGGTGGGTGTAGGGGGCTGGTGTTTGCAGAGCCTTGGGCAGGTTCTGACTTACAATTGCAGGGACTGGACTGAGAGCTCATTAAGCTACTTTCAATTGAATTTGCCTCTGCAGTAAGTCCAACCATTCCCTCCCACCCCTCACATGCGCTTACGCTAAACTGACCGCGCTGGTCTTTGGCGGCTGTAAAAACAGGATAATTTTGCCCTGCACTGAGCGTTTGAATAGTCCAGGATGTTCCTTCTTGAAGAGTTCTAAGGCGTCTTGGTTTTCAAACACCGGCGTGGAATACGCTTGTTGATTGTCCAAGTGCAGTTGGCAAAAGGGCACGCCAATTTTATTTGTGCCGTCAGCCATGAAGACGTAGCTTGTGACTCCTGCAGATGGTTTGCCACATACGAGGCAGGGTTTTCGCCGTTTCTTGTAGGGCGCCTTTTCAACCTTAAGCTCAGTCGCGGGTTCTTCTAAAACGCAAGTCATGGGTTTAGCCTCGCTTATCTGAAGAACTCTTCGTCTCGCAGATGCTCACTTATCTGGATGTAGCGGTGTTTTTTGCAGAAATCAAGAATACTCAAAAGCCCAGGATCATCGCCTGCTTTGAACTCCTTCTTGTATCCGATCCGACCTGTTTGGACTCTAATTTCTATGGTTCCATCGTTGCCAAGGATTTGGTAGAAACCAAGTTTTTCCCCAGCATATTCCGCGAGGACATCCCAGTCCTCAATTAAATTTACCAATTTGTTGTCACCTTCCATGACTTGCAGGCTGAACATAAGAACCATCTATCGTCACAAAGGGATCATCCCTTTGCAAGCCTCACAAAGTTACATATCCGCTTAACGTAACGTCCTAAGTGCCTCGACCAGTTTCCTGAGTTCGTCCTTGGACGAGATCTTAAGTGAAACGTTGAAGTCTTTTTTGCTCAGCTCTAAGGCTGCTTCAGCATTATCGCCTAATTTGTAGAGTGGCTGTTTAAAATGAGCCTTTGCAAGTTTAGTTCCAGTCACTTCTAACCAGCGCTGTTCATAGAGCGCTTTCATCCTTCTATCAACATTTTGCCGATTCACATGCCTAAAACCTTTGATAGATCTAATTTCCTTATAGGTCTCATAACTCGTAAGCAAGCCTTTGCATAGAAGAACAAGGAATATAATGCGGTTTAGCTTGGCCTGTTTGCCACTAAACACCTCAAGCTTTATACCGCCGCTTATGCTCTCCGCCACTTAGGCTATACCCCTCTGGTCTTAAAGGAGGTCTGAAGAGCTGGCAGTTTATCACGTTAGCTCAAACAAAAACCGTTGCTATGCCTGGGGCAAAATGTCTCTAGACTAGAAATGCCTTAGGCAAATTCAGCCGTCAAAGCTATGTAGCCAAACTTGACAGTTTTGTGTAAAAAATAGGTTATTACTGCTCTCTAAGGGGGTTGTTAGGCTGTATTTTTACGAGGATCATTTTTGATATTTCTAGACTAGAGACATTTTATCGAGCACATTTCTAGACTAGAAATTAAATTAAAACGAAGAAATTCAAGTGCCGTGGGCGAATGTAAAATTTGCGTGGCTAGGGCTGTTGATTGTCGATGAGCATGATATAGGTGATGTTGCCTTCTCTGCTTGCTTTAATCTCAAGTTGATGGCAACGTAGGCATCTTAGAAATTCATGAAGCTCTTTAGGAAACCGCATACAAACCTCTTCATATTCCTTATCACCGTACTTTCCACGGTTCTTCACAACATAGAATCCGATCTTCGCCATGTCCAACCCTTCCCATATACGCCGTTAAGCCTCCACAGAGTTCGAATATGCCTTATTCAGAAAAGAACAAGCTATGGTTTTTTGGCTTGGATTCTGGATTGCCACGTTCAGGTTCCCGATGTAATGAGACCTAACAATTTTTTGAGCCCCTTGACAAAGATTGAAGCTGAAATGTTATGGAACGTTAAATCCGCTGGGAGGACTTCCTTTGTTGCCAGTACTATTGTTTTTTTAATACGCATCACCTGGGGCTTCTACATATGAGCTAAACCGTTTAAAAAGCAAGTGAACAAACTACGCTATGCAGCAGTAGAGGGTTGGGTGAAAGTGACCTCGAAGCGGAACCCAAAAAAAGTAAACGCTAACTCGTTGAATACTCAATTTTGAAAAATTTAGATGAAAAAAGTTTGATGGCACGCCTGGGCTTGACGAGCCATGATTAAGGGTTGCATGCTTGTTTTCGGGAGAAGGGATTCTGATTGGGGATTTAATTTTTAGGGGGCATTGCAAACCCTTAACCGTTTGAACATCAACAGAGACAGCATAAAAAGTTTTTCCCAATACCGGTTAGTTTTCTTTTTCAGGCGTTAACATAACAGCGTTCTAAAATATAGATTTAATAGCAAACACAATAACAACTAATTAAGATTAAAATGGAATACATTCAAAAAATACCTTTCATTTCTGCGTTTGTGTTTGGAGTACTTGCGGTACCATTAACTATCCTTGCCTTATCTGATTTCACATCATCGGACGCAAAAAATCAGGCAGTTGGATTACAAAATTTCACTGGATTGGATTATTATTCTTTGTCTCTTGTTTACTTAGGAGTTGTGCCCGCGCCTTGTGGTTATGGCTACAAGGCACCTTTAATAATTAACTTAAGACGTTAGTTCTAAATCCTTTGAGGTGCTAACAAATGATCGAATGTAATTTACCGGTTTTTTACCAACCTAAGCGACAACTAGTTAAGCTGCTGTCTAGATTACCTGCCGCCTCTTTCTTTATTACTTCACTATTTATATATCAAGTTTCAATGGATAAAATATAGAAGCCGGGTTCAATGTGAAGTTCCAAAAGAAGCTAATGATCTTTTCAGTTATTGCTGGGTTAACTATCGTGTTTTTATTAACTGCGGCTAGTCTTTATCTCCCGCCTTCATCAACTGCCGTTTCATCGCCTTCATCAACCTATCCACCTATTCCTACGACTTCGCCTATTGCTAACAAAGAAGGTAATTTCTTTATGGTTTTTCTTTTAAGCGCTATTGCGCTTTTAGTTTTAGTAATTGCTTTGGTTTTATTCAGAGTAAGGATAGGAAATGAAAATAACGCCTCTCAAAGTGAATGAGGGCAGAAATAAGTCTCAAGTTAAGGCAATGACGAAAAATGCTCTGTTGCGCAATATCTCAGAGACTTCCCTTTCTCCAAATTTTAAACGTTTCATAACAAAAAGCTAATGCAGATCCGCCAAGCATAATCGTAAGAAAGAAATAGCTCCGCGTTAAAATCGGAGGCCGCAGGATAACAACCTCAACTATTAAAGTAGCCACTAAAATGATTGAGTAAAACAAGAATCTTGGAATTAAATAACGATTAATCCTAATACAATCCTCTAGAACAACTTTATTCACTACGTAGTTTCCTTTTTCATTCTTTGCCAGTCCCAGTTCTTCTAGTTTTGTTAGATGATATATCGCTATAGAAGGACTGCTTAGATTCAGGGCTCTCTGTACCTCTCGAGGCCCAATAGGATTTTGCGCTGTTAGAAGAAGACGATACACCCTAAGGGTAGTTCCTTTCGGTGCATCAATTGATCTTTCGGAAGTCAATCCTCCCTCCTATGTCATTTAGAAGAAGCAATTCTGGCAATTAAAGGTACTCTGATTAAACGAATGAAATGTTGCAGGACTTTGGCTAATGTTAATCCTGTCGAATAGTTTAGGGCGTTAGTTGTTTGGCTTATAGCATTGATTGATCTACAGTTTAGAACGCTCATTAGAAAATGTAGAATTAAATCTATCAGCTCCCTTAAGAGGAAAACGATCACTTAAACCGGGAGGTGATAATATGAAAAGAAAAATGACAAATTATCTTGCCCCAATCATTATTACTGTACTAGCTTTAATGTTCGTATCTAATATTTCGGTTCATGCTCAAACTTCAACTCAGTCAACAGGGCAATGGCAACCACCAGCTAATTTTGTTAACCCAGTAACCGCTAAAGTTGACGAATACAAAGCGATGAACATGTCAGACGATCAAATAACGGCAGCATTGACAGCGCAAGGAATGGGCTGGGATCCAATAACTGGTGCGGCATGGATGGGTGTTTTAATCGCACCAAACGAAACAAATGCGCCTCAGGTTGTGGATCCTTTCGCAGAGAACGTAACTGCGCCTGTATCTTCGCAAACGAGCAGCGCATCTCCTCAAACCAATGTAGAAGCAGATGTGTTGATGGGAAGCAGTAACAACTATATGGGCTTCGGAGCTGACATGTCTTGTGGCAGCGTAGCAACTTCAAGCACAGGAACAAATACTCATTACGTAACAACACACATCGGAAAAGCATACAGCGATGGCACTCCATGCTGGACTGAAGTAGGTGTCTGTAATTATGATGGCGGTCTATGGTTCTACACCTATGAAGGAAATACTCCTGTTCCAGGCGAATCAGGCTGGCAATACATAAGCGCAATTAACAGCGAGACTTACCAAAACGCCTGTTGCATTCAACTGAACGGTGTTCAAGACCAATACGGATGGCAATACAATATCTATATAAATGAACAGTGGGAACGTTCTGGTCACCTTCAAGCCCAACTTAATAGCGTGAACTTTGCGGACGAAATATTCTCTACAACAGGCAGTTACACTATTGACAGCATTAATGCCCACTGGGTCAACAGCGAATTATATTCCAATGGTGTTTGGAGTGATTGGAACTCAGGTGCTAGTTTCCAAAACTCAGGAAACAATCCAATGCCATTATCATATGATGACTACATCTATTCAAATTGTTATGTGTACGATGCATGGACAAGCCAGACTACATAATCATTTAACGCATCTCTATGCCCAACAATCCTTTTTTTAAATCTTGAAAATAGCCAAAAACATCGAGGAAATCGAAAAAATGAATAAAAGAAGCAGAAAATCATACTCATTCATGAAATCGAAAAGTCGAGTGAAAATTGCAGCGGGAATAATTATTATTGTAACAGCTGTGACAATCCTGTCAATTTTTGTGGTGATAAATCTCGCGCAGAAACCTTCACAGGAGGTTTTAAAAAGTAACGCTAAGCTAAACAATGCGGGTTACCTTGGAGGGTCTAAACTTTTCTTGGTTTCTGCCAATGCAGCCTATGGGGTGCATGGTGGGCAAGCGTGCTTTATAATTACTGCTACCATGAGAAATGATTATACTGAGCAGCAACCACCGCCGATGGATAACTCTACCGTTAACAGTTCGGGAACAGCATATTTTGGCTTGACAGCTACACTCTATTGCAACAACGCTCAAATTTCGGCAAATGATATAACATGCCCTGGATCAGTGCCTTTGGGTGTCCCTCAAATTGCCTTAGCCAGTGGTCAAACCACCACGGTGGAGATAGACATGGCAACTTCTGACCGCAATATTAGCAGCTACGCCATAGATCCTATTGCTGTAGAAGGATATCCCATACCTTGAGCAATAGCATTAACCAAAAGAGAATACCCTTCGCTTCTTTTCCTGTCAAATTTTAAGACTTCATTAATGTTTCGATATTCGTGAAGAAAATGTTCGCTTAAAAACGAGAAAGCAAAGGCTGTTGTCATCGAGGATAGAAAACTGATAATCTCCAAAATCAAAGCGTATTACTTAAGAATCCCTTATTCAATTAAAATTGCGATCAGCATAGCATTGATCGTTAAATTATTAGTTTTTTCCATAGGCTATATTGCAGCATACTCAGCCGCGTTGACCCACGGGTATGGGCATTCTAGATAAAATTTCCATCAGAGTGCTTTTTTTGAATATAATTCCACAGACAAATCGAATTTTACAGCAACACGATCTTTTGACAATTTTCTCAAAGCCAAATGTCATTAAATTTTTTATTCTAAATTTTAGACAACTGTTCTAAAGTGTAGACATAACTACCACTTACCTCATTAATGTTTGAGTGTGAGGGTATGAAAAAGACTGACTTAGTCAGGACAACTCGTCACTCTGTTCTCGCATCTATCAGTATGATCGCTGAATTGCTTTTAGTGCTACATAAAACGCATAGGCGGAGTCTTCATGAATAAGACGGAAGGAGTCCCCTATGAAACTGCAGTTTTAATTTTGCTTACTCTTTCTAGAGGTGCTGAGTCAAGAAAAAAGATTTTAATTGCATTGCTTCCCGGCCGCAAAAACTGTAATCAATTATCGAGAGAAACAGGTTTGGATTGGTGGACTGTAAAGAAACACCTTCTTAGTCTAATGAAAGAAAACCTGATTAAAAGTTCAACTTTTGGAAGCGCTAAATTTTATGAACTTAGCCACGTAGGAGACGAGATTATAAGAGCCCTCCAATCAAGCAACGGAAAGAATGACCTCAAACTTCAAGGTGACCAAACATGCGTCAGAAAGGAGCAAGTTTTATGAGCGCTAACACTTACTGCAGTGCATGTAGTCAGGAGAGGAAAACATGGGAATCTTGACAAGGGCAACCAAAAACCTATCCCGAAGAAAAACCAGGGCCCTGATAGTAATAATCGCATTAACCCTTGCCTTAACAATGCTAATCATCCTCCCCCCAAGCATCAATGCAAGAGAAGCCCTGACACGACAAGCATTTAATGCTTTAATATCTACTGACAGCAACCTTAATTCGACTCTAACTTTGTCAGCAACCGAAATACAGTGCGACTATCCGCCGTTTTTCAACAGCTCGATGATCGGTAGTTCGGACACCTCGAATATTCTTACACAATCATTTATGAACGATTCATTATACTATAATATTTCCTTAATCCCAGATGTTACCCATGTTATACCAATACTTGATGTGTGGGCGGTTACCGATGGGTCGTATGAAATTTACGGTGTACCAGTAGAAAACGCTTCTTTTCAATTGGACCCGACAATTCTGCCCGCTAACATAACTGAGGGACGAAACTTGCAGGTCGGTGACAGCGGCGTTGTTGTTTTGGATGAGCAAACCGCAAAGAATTTCAGTGTAAGCGTCGGTGGAACCATTACGCTTTCAGGGCGTAACTTTACGGTCGTAGGCATCGAAGGCAGTGAGTTACCACAGGCTACGCATGGCATTACCATGAGTCTAGCTGACGCCCAAGCCATCACCAACATGACTGGTCAAGCGTCGACATACAAAATATTTGTTGACAACATCGACAACGTAAATACAGTCGTAACGCGAATTAGCAACTTAGATCCTAAGCTGCAAGTTTTAGCTGGTCTATCTCAGCTAAACGTGGCTGAACCTTTGCAAAACCAAATCACCGAACTAACACAAGCTGCCCAAAACAACCTGAATCAAATCCAAGATACCGGATTACTCGAAATAACTGTCGCCGTCGTCGCAGACGCTGCTATAATACTGTTCATTATGCTTTACAGTGTTCGGGAAAGAACCCGAGAGATTGGAACACTTAAATCTATGGGCGCTGGCAACGCAACGATTCTTGCACAGTTTATGTTTGAAGGCGTGCTGCTAAGCCTCATCGCCGCTGTAATAGCCATAGGAATGGGTGTTTTTGTTGTACCAGCACTATCCAGCCTGCTGCTGCCAACCCCAGTGCAAACTGCGGTCGGTATGTCGCAGCTTCCAAACGGAACCATAGTTCTGACTAGAATAACTGAGGGACCAAAGCCCTTTCTCACTGGCAATGGATCCAACGTTATCTCTGCTCCTATAACTCCCGAAATCATGCTGCTCGGATTAGGCGCTGCCGTGTTGTTAGGTGCCTTAGGAAGTTTGTATCCTGCTTTGAAGGCAGCCCGAACCAATCCGGCGGAGGCAATGCGATATGAATGATTTAGTGTTAAAAATTGAAAACTTGACGAAAATCTACAAATTGGGCAAACGAGAAGTACAACCCCTAACTAACCTCAGCCTCGAAGTGGAAAAGAGCGAGTTCACGGCAATCATGGGCCCATCTGGCAGCGGTAAAACCACGCTCCTTAACGTCATCGGCTGCATAGACAAGGCATCAAGCGGCAAAATACAAATCGACAACATAGACGTAACACGTCTGCCAGAATCAAAACTTTACAAAATACGCCGCGACAAAATAGGCTTCATCTTCCAAAACTTCAACCTTATACCATATCTCAACGCTCGAGAAAATGTAGAGTTAGCCATGGAGCTCGCTGGCAAATTTCAAGGTCAAAGAGGAGAAAGAGCCAAAGAGTTCCTTGCCACAGTTGGCTTGTCGGGTCGTGAGCAACATAGCCCTCAACGCCTCAGCCAGGGTGAACAGCAGCGAGTTGCTATTGCCCGCGCCCTATCTAAGGATCCCGCAATAATTTTGGCTGATGAACCCACTGGAAACTTGGATGTAACAAACAAGAAGGAAATAGTGAAGCTGCTGGCAGACCTCAACCAAAAACAAGGCACAACCATCATAATGGTAACACATGACGAGCAAGTTGCAGCGCAGACTCAACGCATGCTGTATCTAAACGACGGAAAAATAATCAAAGATAAGCAATCCCAAAAAGATGCCATTCTCGACAGCCCATCAAAATCAAAGGAGGCCTATTAAGAATGAAGCGAGGAATGACAGGGACTTTAAGCGTTGGCTGCATTGTTTTCTTCGTTTTAATCTGTGCTTTCACATCCTTACCTCAGCCAGTTAAAGCTGCGAACGTGGCGACTGTGACTGTTGGAGGGGTTCCTTATGCCGTGGCTTTTACTCCCGATGGCAAATATGCATATGTTCCAAATTTTTCAGAAAATGTCTCCGTTATAGATACCGCTACAAACAAGGTAACAGCGGTAATACCTACACAAAACTGGCCTAACGGCATAGCTATAACGCCCGACGGAAAATACGCCTACGTTACAGACACAAATACGGGAACAAACCAGGACGGCTTAGTTTCAGTGATAAGCACGGCATCTAACAAGGTGACAGCGACGATAACAGTTGGAGGCAACCCCAATCAGGGTGTGGCTATAACTCCCAACGGCGAATACGTCTACGTTACAAATGATGACGGTGCAGTTGAAGTGATAAGCACAGCAACCAACTCGGTAACGGCGAACATAACCATTGCGCCATTAACTGCTACCACCACAATAGGGGGCGTATCTATGCCCAGCTCTAGTAGCTTACCTCAATCTGTAGCGATAACGCCCAATGGTGAATACGCTTATGTTGCGTGCGCCGATGGTGCGATTTCGGTGATAAATACCGCTACGAATACTGTAGCGGCAACGGTAACTCTTGAATATGGAGACAACCCTAACGCATTGGCTATAACCCCTAACGGCGAATACGCCTACGTAACAAATCAGGGCGGCAATATGACCACGGTTTTAGTGATAAGTACTGCTACGAACACCCTGACGGCGACAATTACTGGGTTTGACGGGCCTAGTGGTGTAGCTATAAAACCAGACGGAAAATACGTCTACGTTACAAATTACTTCAACGATTCAGTTTCGGTGATAAACACAGCCACGAACACAGTGGATCAAACAGTAACTGTTGGATCAAGCCCTTATGGCATAGCCATAACGCCTAACGGTGAATATGCTTATGTTACAAATCTTGTCTCTGTTGCAACTCAAAGTCCTGTAGCCGATTGGGTCGGTACTGTTTCGGTGATTAGCACAGCTACAAACACGGCACCAACTGCTTCTTCGACCCCCGCAGTTCCAGAATTTCCTACCCAATCGTTAACAGTCGCGTTGCTTGTCTGTATCACAATAGTACTCGCCATAGTTATCATTGCAATGAAAAAAGCTGAAAAATCCAACTCGGCGAAAACAAGCCACGGAAAAAACAGCAACAGCAAAAACTCCACTGACCAACAAAGCAACATAATCTTTTCTATTTTTTTAATCAGAAGGTAAAATAAATGGGAATACTTTCGAGAGCAACCCGAAATATTTCCAGAAGAAAAACCAGGTCGCTCCTTGTAATTGTGGTATTAAGTTTTGCTTTGGCAATGTTGATCACGATTCCTCCAAGCATCACCGCCAGCAAAGCCACCACCCAAAAAACCATCTCCGCCCTGACAGAGGCTACCCAATCCGTTAATGCAACGGTAACTGCCGTAGCAACTCAAATAGACTGCCATCTGCCAGCGGTCTCTGTTCCCAATGCAGGTCCTGATAATCAAACCATCGTTGAGCAGCCGCTAATAAACATGACAGACTACTCCAACCTCACCTCGATCCCAGACGTCACCAACGTCATACCCATCTTTGACCAAACAGTATACAACGGCAGCTTCGCGTATGACGTCTATGGGATACCGTTGGATAACGCTTCTTTGCTGAATATGTACCCATTGCTTCTGCCTTCTAACATTACGTCTGGACGAAACCTGCAGGCAGGCGACAGCGGCGTAGTTGTACTTCAGGAGCGCGTTGCCGATCATTTCAATGTCACAATTGGTGGAACCGTTAACATTTTAAATCAAACTTTCCAGGTGGTCGGCGTCGAGGGATATACGGCTCTTAACGAAACCGCCGCCTACATGAACCTCAACGATGCACAGACAATAACTAACAACACGGGGAATGTAACTGACTTTAAGGTTTTTGCCAACAACGTCACTACCGTAGAAGATGTCGCCAGCAAAATCAGCATTATGTACCCCAAGTTGTCGGTTTCGATAGCTGCTTCCCTAGTTGACTCGGTGATCCAAATGCAAACCCAGACCAACGAGGAGCTGCAGATGGCACAGGCTTCCATGAGCCAAATCCAAAGCACCGGTACGATGGAGATTGCGGTCGTCACCTTGGTAGTTGCGGCAATCGTGATGTTCATAATGTTGTACACGGTTCGGGAGCGAACCCGCGAAATTGGAACCTTGAAGGCGTTGGGTGCCAGTAGCTTGGCGATTTTAGGGCAGTTTATGATTGAAGGCGTACTGTTGAGCTTAATCGCAGGCTTAGTGGGAATACTAATTGGTACCGTAGGCGCTACGTCTCTGGCAAACCTGCTGCTTCCACATCCAACCCAAGCCGGAAACAGCACTGTATCAACAGCAGGCGTATCTATAGGCTCGGCTTCGTCAGCTTCCATCTCCGTAACCTTAACCTCAGAACTTGTGCTGCTGGGATTGGGGGTAGCTGTACTGTTAGGTGCACTCGGCAGCTTGTATCCCGCGTGGAGAGCAGCCAGAACCAGGCCAGCGGAGGCAATGCGGTATGACTAAGTTAATGCTAAAAAAGAGAATCGTTACTCAAGGGCAAGCAAAACTTTAGTGTACAGTATTTTTTCTTTCTGACAAAACGATAACGTAGTAGCTATATAAAATGAAGAATCTTCTAAGCAATTTGTTAGATCAAAAATTTTTTTCTCTAACGGAGCCTCTAACAGACGCCTACAAAGTAACCTCTTGCGTCAAGAAATTGCAAATAGTCAAAAACAAAAAAAGAATGGATGTAGATGAAGCTCGCATTATTTTGGTTTTACATTGTAAGGACGCAATCGATGAAAACGTCTTCATAGCCACCGGCGTTATAGCCTGCGATCGCTACGTATCGGAAGGGTACACCTGAAGGACCGTAAAAAGTATACCAGAAAGCTGAGGTATAACCGATGGTCTGGGGATTTGGTGCTATTGCAGCAGACCATGGACCAGTGGGACTACTAGAGACGTACACATACAACTGACTGCTTGTGTATCCGCTGGCTGCTTTTGCATGAATTGTAATTGCTGACCCTGCATTTACTGTAGCGCTCATTGTGAGCACTGCAATTCCTCCGTCACCTATGGCTCCACCGCCATATATTTGTGCAAAGTTCCCGCTAGGTGCAGTTCCAACAAAACCCGCTGAATTGTAGACGTTACCTCCGCCAATGGGGCTGGTTCCGTAAACGCTTATGCAGTAGGTGGGATTTAGAGGTACGATGTCTGCTTTTGCCTGAGGTGTTGCGAGGCTTGCGAACATTGCAAAGCATAGCAGCGCTATTATCGGAGTAATTAACCAAAACTTTTTCGTATTCATATTTTCACCTCCATTTTTTCTGTTCTGATTATTTCTTATCATTGCGCCTCTCACTTGGCGCTCCTAATTATCGGTGCTTTTCTGCAGTTAAGAGCGTTTTCACGATTCAGACCCGATTCGGGTACGACTCGTACCTCAACCAACATTGCGCCTATTAATTGTGGAAGGTGCATGTAAGCGACTAAAAGCAGGAACACTTTTATTTTTATGTCGCCTGATTTTGACAGAAGTTAAAAACCCGCCATCATTTATGGTACCTGAGGATTCACTCGCCAAAACAAGTAATTTCAGTTTGTAATGGCAGTCCAGCGATTTTGATAACCAAAATTTAGTCTTAGTTGCTCAACTTGCATAGCTTCCACTAAAGCATAAATTAAATGGTGAAAAAATTAAGGATAACAGCAATAATCTCAATGTTATATTAAACAAAAAAAGAAAAAGATAAGAGAAAATTCTAAGTTCCAGTTGCCGTTTTTGCTTCTTGTGCTGCTTGTGGAGCATTCTGCTTGACAGTATTGACGCCGTTAACAATGTCTGTAACTGCATCTGTAAGGTTGCCATCTATGAGTTCTTCGCTTCCTTTAACAATAGAGATAACGCCAACAACAGTTAATCCGATGCCTGAATAGCCTATGCCAGATGCAACAGAAGCAGTAATCCCTAAGATGGTAACGATTACACCCAAAGCAGCTATAATTTTATTTGTGGTTTTCATTTTCAATTTCACCTCCCATAAACACGCGTGATTAAATCACCAGGAAAACCAAGAGAATGTTACCACGTACGTTCGGAGCCCAAGCTGCACGCAGTAATCCCTTGACACAAAACAACTTTTTTAATTCAATAACAAAAAACTAAGGCATATCCTACTTGGCTGGGGCACGAACCGCAACATCTGCATTAGCTTTCTTCATTACAGCCGCCTCCGCCTCATCCTTCAGGTCCTCAGCAGACTTTTTACCCTCAACAAAGCGCTCGTACAGTCCGAGCGTACTGATATGCAGTTTTTTCTGTTCACTTGCGGTTTTGAGGGCTTCCACGATTATGTCATGGGCTTTCTCGCCGACGGCAACGTCTTTGAGCACTGTAAGCTTGTCTTTGTTAAGGTCTTCGTATTTGCTGCCGTTGGACAATTTATATTCAACAATAAATTCGCGATGTTCCTCTTCCGTAAAACCTAACGCCGTCTGTAAATCACGAATTATTTTCAATGTAGAAGCGGTTCCTTCCTTAGGGATCACATTTAGCAGATTTATTCTTTCAGCTGGATTAAACTTCAAATCTTCTCACCTCAATTAACAATTAATTTATTGATAACAAAAAATGGAGAAACTAACTGGATGCAGGGGCTGATGTTGCTGGAGCGGTTGTCGTTGCTGCTGCCGCTGCCGTGATGGTCGCATTCAAGGATGCAGCCGTTATGGCTGGCACTCCAAAAATCGTTGCTAAAGCTGCGACTGTATCTGGGAAATCGTTGAATACTTGCTGAAGTGGCGGAGTGAAAGGCTGACCCATAGTTTGCTGAGTAACAATAAAGCCGTTTGAAACTTGCTGAACAGTAACACTAACCAGAGGAGTAGGTGATGTTGAGGGCGTTGTCAAATCAATCACCTCCCATCTTTAGGGTTAATTCGTCCATGCGCAACTGTAACTCGTCTATTCTTGTTCTTGCTTTATCTAACTCTTCCCTGAGCTCATCGTTAATGATCTCTTGCTCGTCAAGCTTCTTGACAATTAATTGCTGAACGCATAAATGCCAGCCATCCATCGTGGATGACTCATAGAACCCATCTTTATTTTTGAGATGCTTTATGCAGTCAGGGTCAATTGTGCCGCCTTTAAGTTTGATGTTACGGATTAAATCAAAGTTTATTTTTTCATTAAATTCATCATGCAACAGCTCGTTGAAAGCTGAGGGTGCATGGATATAGTAAATGTAGACTGAGTACACGTAGTTCCAATAAGAGCTTGATGTTCCGCAGGATCCGCCACCGCCATAGATAGTTATTCCAGTTGTTAAGCTATTTATGACGTTACAATAGAGATATTGTGTATCTACTATTTGCCAAGGATAGCTATATGAACCGCAATAGTATGAGCCGCCAGATGTCGGAAGTATGTTACCGCCTATACTAATTGAACTGCATGATATTGTGCTCGTGACAAGGCCACCCGTGGAGCAATAAAGAGTTCCACCCGATGATAGATACACCAATGCCCAGTTTGATGAGGTGCCAAAAGCTAAAATGTTGCCGCCCGCACCAGAATCTCCGGGTCCAATTGTAAAGCTGTAACCTGCGTTTGTGTTTGTGATTGCAAGTTGCCCCCCAACTCCACCGTTAGCTATGGTAATAGGATAGCCGTACCCAGCTTTTGGAATAAGCGTGTTCGTATAAACTGAATAGGCAACCATACCTTGCCAAGCATTTGAACCTGAACCAAGCCCAAAAGAATTATCCACTGTCGGGTCAAAACTCCCATTTCCATAAATCGTGACGTACGCACCAGAAGAACCACCCAAGTACAAAGTGCTTGAAGAATTAAGCCAGGAACCACTAACCCAAAAATTACTGTCCTCACATTGACCTGTAACGTTCATGCTGCCATTCACAGTCAAAAAGTCCCATATGCCCACTCGCCTACCGCTACCAGCCGAATAGTTTCCAAGAATCATGAGGCATTTGTATGAACCTGAGTCGTTTGCCAGAATCGACGTCGTTGCAGTGCAATCCGACCAAGTTGACGACCAATTCTTCTCTATGTTAACGCCAGCAAATGAACCATAGTTATTTCCTGTTACGCCGTTTGAGATAGTCATGTTGCCAGACTGGTCTAAGAGGAGAAGGTCAACGGTCCAACCGTAATCCACGACGTCTAATCGTTGTCCTGAAGCTCCGAGCTGTATCGTGCACCCAGGAATAGAATCAGTCCGACAGAAAATTTCAGGATACCCCGTATTATTTGCCCCTGTCCCTCGTGGACCTATTCTAAGCAAACTGCCAAGATACAAACTGCCATAAGCATCAAACCACGATATCGGAGGCCAATCATTATTGGTATCTCCTATCGCTAAAGGATACGCTGACGAAGAAGGCGCTGAAAGATACAAAGTATAAACAGACCAGTTCCCAGAACACCAAAGCCTATTCGTGCCTGAATAAGATACATAGAACGAATTCGTTATTGTTCCGCCATTCCAAGCAACGCTTCCCGATATTGTGCCAGTAACGGTTAGGTTGCCGTTTATGTACACCATAGGATTTGCGGTACCGGTTATGTAAAGCGGATTTCCGTAGGTGTTAAGAACATTGTAGACTGTTGAACCGATAGTGTAGTTACCGTTCATTGCTAAATAAGTGGCTCCACCGTACACGCCAATTTTGATTGCTGCAGACGCGTTTGTACATAAGACACTATCAAACACTGCGTCGCTGGTTATGTTCAATGCTTGATTTGGCAACGAAGAAGCAGCAGCATAATAACTTGCTAACTGCCCGTTCAGTTCGGTTGCATTTGTAGCTGTAGCCGCATTGCCAGTGCATGACCCTGAAGAACCAGAACAGTTGCCCGTAACGTTACCTGAAAATGTCCCGGTTATAGTACCGTTAACGGTTACGTTTCCATTCACATACATAATGGGAATAGACGTACCCGTTATGTACAAGGGATAAGCGTAGGTGTTAAGAATGTTGTACGCCGTGGAACTGATCGTGTAGTTGCCGACCATTACCAAGTAGGGCGCTGAAGGATTTGAGGACGGAGAGATCTTTATGGCTGCAGAAGTATTCGTGCAGTTCACGCTGTCAAACACCGGGTCCGCCGATGATGCGCCCGTTAACTGGGAAAATTGAATGGGCATTGATGTGTAATTTGAAATTTGGCTGTAAGGTATTGTCCAGCCAGACGGGACGGTGCCGGATCCTGAAAGCGTGGCAGGAGTAATAGCAGTTCCAAGCTGAGTAGTGGAGATTGTACCGGCTAGAAGCGCGAATGTAACTTGAGCGTATATTGGTGCTGAACTTCCTTGGCCTTCCAAAAAGTAGCCACTTGTACCGAGCGGCATTTGAGTTAATGTTGTTGTTAGAGTTACCCATTTAGGCGGGGCGCCTGAACCTTGACTTTGCAAAATCTGTCCGCTTGAGCCGACCGTGGCGCTTCCGATTGTTCCTGTGTTTAAGGGGCACAACAAAGTTATCGCTGAAGACTCTAGGCTATTCAGGAAGTCTGTGTAACAGAAAACTTGGTCAACCCATAGAAACGGGTACTTGTACGTGCCTAAGCCAATCATAGGCGCAGTGTAGGGCGATCCAGACTGCGGTGTAATTGTTGCTGTGGCTGAGGAGCCATTTTGGTTCGCAACTGACGGAATAATATACGTTAGATAGTTGCTGTTGAAAGTCAAAAATGACGCTGGAAACCCCGAAGAAGGAACAGGCAATAACGGGTTATTGCCTAGCATCAAGGACGCGACGTCACCAAAATTATCAGCTAATGTTACGTACATGCCCGATGTGTTTGGATCACTGCCATCAGGCATGGTCTGCAATGCGGCTGAAGCGTTAGCCAGCGAGGCTACAACACCGTTAATTGAAGAAGTCGCGTTAATCAATGCGAGAAAAGCGCCTGCGGGCGTGACAATTTCTAAAGTGCTTTTTGTTAAGTTCTTTGTAATTCGGTAAATCGCATAGTTGCCGCTTAAGCCAAGCTCGGCGCCATTTGATATCGTGACCAAATCGCCGCTGTTCAAAGCGACTGTTTGCGAAATGTCAGCTTCTAGCGGGCAACCGCTATTTGTTTCTGCTAAACTCTGCAGGTACGCGGCTGCCAAAGCATTCAAAGACACCTGGCTTGTAACAGCATTATTAGTCAAAGTAATTGTTAGTCAAAGTAATTGTGTTGTTACCTGCTCCGACGCTTCCCGCAGTGCCAATGATTACTTGTCCAGTAGGACTGACACCGCGAATAATTACTCCCGCATAGGCTGTTTTGCTTCGATCAAAGTTAACTTGACTTTGTGTATCAACTGTTATTGAGGTTGGTGTTTGGTTGCCTTTTACCCCGATAATAACTGTTGAACCCGTGTTGTAGACGTTTTGGTTAAGGAGAGCGGCCAAGTTTTGAGCAGCAGTTAAGCAGTCTGTTGAATTAAACTGAATGCTCACTGCAGTGGTTGGGCAAGAGCCAGGAGTCATACCTGACGCGGCACAGATAGCAGCCAAAACCGAGTTCGCGGCCACATTATTGTACGCCCCTGTGATTTGGCGTTTCTGCATGACCTCAAAAGTGTTGTTATAAACTGTGCAGGTTATCTGAGTAAAAGTAGCGGTGTAAGCTTCAAGTAAGCCGCTGAAAATTACGGTGCTTCCCCACAGCAGCTGCACTTGCTGGTTACTCTTCACAAATGCCAAGTTCGCCGACGTATTGGGAATAATAAAATCAAGTTCGAGTTGCCCGTTCAATTCATCAATAATCTGGTTAAACAAGGCATTCGGTACCGTAACCCAACTAGTACCGTTATTGTATTGAAAAGTAAAAACCATTAGAGATTCACATAGGACGCTGCATGTTTGAATATCAAAGTAAATTTGAGCACTGGATTGTTTGCGTAATCCTTAGTTTGAATGAACGTTGCTTTATCCAGTTTCCAGGTGCTGTTGAGGCTTGATCGGGGTGTAGATAACGTGCAAACTAAGCCTCGAAAACCAAGAAGAGGCGTAACATAATTGGTATCCAGGTAAGCCATGTTCTGGCCTAAAACGTTAAGAACGCCCTCCAAAGTAAGCTGCCGAATGTCGCTGCCAATAGAAACGAGAACGGGTTCTTGCTCAGGAACTGTAATTGTCGTGTCATCGACGGTGGGCGCTTCATCGGTTACTGTCTGCGGCGCCAAGGGCAACGTAACCGTGGTGGATCCTTGTGTTATCTGCCAGCTCATCTACAGCACCTTGTTCATTAGTCCTTTCTTGTACATGGCGTCGCAGATGCCTTTGCTTACGGCGTCACGTGTTTGCTTAAGTGAAGCTGATCCTGTAATGCCGCCGTTTATTGTGATGTTGGGCGAAGAAATATTCACGTTACTTGTTCCAGAACCGCCTTTAACATTTACGTTTCCAGCTAGACCCTGCAGGCTGCTGCCTAATGTGCTGGTTTTGTGTGCGAGTTGATCGCTAAGCGAGATGCTCTGCGTAACCTGTTTGTTAAATTCTTCCGCAGCGGGTGCAGCGTGCGCAAAACATAAGTGACTAAGAGCTGAACCCAAATCGCCAATCAAGCTACTTAGAGGCTTTACGGCGTTCGCAACAGCATTAATCGCCACTTCAAAAGCCTTCACTGGAATCAATGCAACGTCCAAATCTGCAACAAGAATTTCCTTGAAAAAGTTAGCCACTGGCAAAAGAATGGTTGTGTAAGCCCAGTTAAGCCCACTCCATAGGGCGTCTCCTGCGCTTTTCAAATCGTCAAAGGCAGAAAGCAACGCTCCGCCGATTACATGACCCAGGTCATTCATGAAGTCGCGGAAGGGTTTGCAGTGCTCATAAGCTTCATAAAATATGGCTGCTAACGCGGTAACTGCCAACACGACAAGCATGATCGGGTTTGCGTCGCAGACTGCATCGAATAAGCCCATGGCACCCGTCGCCGCCTCTGTAGCGCCAACCTGGATCCACTGAGCAGCTGACTGCATATTAGTCGCCACCGTACTAGCAATCGTGCCAAGCGTCCCAGCTTCACGAAGGCTATTCAATGTCGTCATAATACCGACGACACTGGGAATAACCGTCAACGAAGACATTATCAAAGTACTGTTATAGTTTCGCTGAGCTTCTGAAACCCGTTCCTGATCTACGCTTTGAGTCTGCTCCGCCAAAGCAAGTTTATTCTGGGCATCCTGCGCCTGCAAACTCGTCGGACCATATTCGGCAACAGCTTTATTGTATGCTTGCTGAGCCAAAGTCACGGAATTCGCAGCTTTCTCCTCAGTCAAATTAGCTCTGGCAAGTGAAGTTTGCGCATTCTCGATGTTATTTACGCTCATATAGAGCATGGCGCCGCTCATCGCCATCGTGTTCATTTGCATTGCATTTTTGCCAAAGCTGCTGCTTGAAGCCTCAGTTGCTTCTCCCGCCTGCTGTGTGCTGATTGTAACCTGATTCATGCTTACCTGCGCCGAATCAGCAGCTTGATTAAAAGAATCCTGCATCTGAACAGTGTCAGCCTGAACAGTAGTCGTCATACTGGTGACGCTGCTTGACGTATTCTGCATGCTATCTGACACGTCGGTGCTCATTGCATCGGAAGCTTCGCTGACATTGCTGCTCATATCAGTAAAGTTGCTGCTGACCTCTTGGAAAACATCCGAAGCATCGTCAGTTGCAACAATGTCTATTTCTGCAGGAGCTCCACTCACGATTTAGCCTTCTGACAATTTTTTGAACCATACTGCTGATTGAATCAAAAACTCAAGCTGAAAATTGGTCAAGCTTGCCGCGTATTCTAGGGTGTAGTGGTAGAGGTTGACGATGGCTGCGATCCGCTGGGCTTCGCTGCTCCAGTTGATCCAGTCATTGACCGCCTCACCTGACGCGGTAAAAAACCCTCATTAAGCAACGCCTTCTCCAGGGCACGCACCAAATCCCATGGGGCATCGCGCAGATCCTTCTCGGATAAGTCTGGGTAGCATGGCCTCATCATCTTTAGAAGAGCCTGCAGTTCGAATTCCCGTTGATCATCCTTGTAGAATTTAGCTAAATCGCTAAGCTCGTTATGAGTCAGTAATACGAATTTGACCCATCCGGCGCCAGGCACATTAGCCTCCTGCGGAACCTTACTACTTTTTAGCAGGCCTACGCTAAAGTTTTTGAACCGCTCCTTCTGCTCTGCCTCGTACTCGTTGAATGCTGCTTTAAGTTTCTCGAATCCTTCACTGTCAAATTTTTCTTCACTCATCAAATCACCTCATTACTAACCATTAATATCATGTAATGCTTGGTTAACTCAATATGACCGGAACAGGCGAACCTTTTTGGTGTGAAATTAAAACGTTTTTTCTGGGGATAAGTCTTAAATCTGCACAGCATAGAAATAATCAAAAGTGGGAAGAAACGCTGTGAATCCAAGGAATTCAGTCTTTGAATATTTTCATTTTTTAAAAAACAACAAAACGGATACAGTTCTTTTGCTTATAGTGGCCTTAATGATCGCTATTTTTTCTTTGCCTAGAATTGTCTCTATTCCTCTCCCAATTATTGTGTTCTTTTTAGGATCCATCTTGCTTTTTAGACAACATGAAAAGGGAAAATTGCATGAACAACGAGCCAAATATGTTAAGAAACTTCGTGTCTTACTGGACGATTTGAAAGATACGATAATCAACGAAAGTTACAGTTATTCATTACCATTTATAGCTATGACAATTGCCAACGATAAACAACTTATAAACAAAACTCAAGCAGAGAAACGATTGCTATTACTTCTCTCAACCAATTTAGCTAAGGAAACCAACGAATTAATTGAAGAGGTACAGGTAATGGAAAGTAAAGGCGAACGGTTTTATGGTTTGCTTGAAAAGTTTGCTAAACTACTCAGCAACCTTTCAAATTTTAAAACGGAATTTTATAACATGATTCAAGAAACCAGAACCGTTGTCAATTTAGGTTCAGATTTAGAGTTCAAGACAAATTTCTACAGCAGATTTAGTTATGAATACAACAGCTATATGGATAAACTCTCTCGATTCTCAGATAACTTGAAAGAAGAAGGAGAACGAGGATTGAACAAAGATCTTATTGAACACGTAAAAAATTTGGACGAGCTGTATGGAACTAAATAAACTTGGAAAAACAAAGAAAGAAAAATTACTTAGAAAGTACTTGTTGCTACTGATTGTGCTTCGCCGCTAATGTCATTTGCAATGGTGCCTTTCTGCCCGTTCTTCACGCTGTAGGCTGTTAGGACAACGTTGCTTAACGTGATTTTTGGAGTTCCCGACCCAGTAGTCGTACCCTGTGGACCCCAAATAACCGTAACTAATGAGCCGTTAAGCACATCTGTTAATAGCGCGGCGTAGTTTGCTGGAACATAAAGCGCTGAAGCTTTGAACGTGTAGGATTGGTTGCCGCTTGCCGTGAAAGCTGGCGACGGAGACCCACCTGAAGAGCAAACATATTCCTTAATCATCTCCGCTTTAACATCCATAGTGAAGTCAGTGAGAAAGCCGATTGCTGTGCCACCTACCTGAACAACTGCATTCCGACTTAGAACTGGCGTAGTTGCTAAACTCATACTTTTTCACCTCGATTACAATGGTTACTGTAAGACGTAGCTACACATTTTTGCTACTTTATGATTTTTAATAGCTACTGAATAAATGATAAAATAAGCTTCCCGCGTAGATCAGCTAAAAAAGTCGATACAGGTAAATGAGTAAGCTCTTCTTACATGGTTTGGGTAGAGCATCAACGCATATTTATTCTCAGCCAAGAAGCTTTGATTCGACTTAGTCAAGAAAGTTTTACTGCATGCATCAACACCGCTAACGTATAAAGTCGGAATTTACCTTTCTGAGCCAAACAATATTACTATTAAAAACATAGAGATAAATGGATTTTCCGTTGGAATTCAGCTAAACAACTCACACCTACAACATTACCTACAACACTTGGAACTAAATCAAACCCGAAAGTAATGGAGTAACCCTAATCGGAAGTTCAAACAACCTAATTGGGCAATAAACTTCATGTCGGCGCGTCATCAGACAAAATCATTATCATTAAACTGATAACCGCTTCGATCATTTAGCTTGGACCGTAAGGAAACGCTTATATTTAGATATCATGGAAGAACCTCGTGAGATGCGAAAATGAGTAAGAAAAATGACAAATTAAAGACAATTGCATTCGTAATCTGTGCTGTCTTTATGGTGACTACAGTAATATCTGCTTATACAAAAGCTGACACTGCGCTGGCAGTTAACTCCAACAACGACACATCAATTAGTTTAGTGCCTGTTCTATTGACCGACAACCAAGTACAGGTGGAGTATCCTAATCTTCCAACAGCAGACCAGTTATGGGGTAACAGCCCTTGGGTAGATACTAGCAAACGCACCGAGCCTCTAATCAACTGTACCGTTAACCTACCAAGCACCATGAATGGCGAAGTTTTATCAAACGTTCCTGAAATTTGGCTTCAATATAACAGTACAATTTATGTTGAAGTTCCTTTATCCGATTTGAACTATACTCAAACAACCATCACGTCGCAAAACCCATCAGCTTCACCACAATCCAATCCAGCAAGTTGGGCCATAGGAGCCGAAGCCAATCCAGCAGATATTTCAGGGTCAAACCCTGTCACAGGTGCCGTAACATATGCCGAGTACGGCTGGACGGGTTCAGCCTCGAACGATTGGGTTGGAACTGTTCTATCAATCAACGACGGCGTCTATGCATATCAAATTGAGATCGAAGATGTTACTGATTATGGCCACTATGTAAACGCTGAGCAATGGAGTGACAGCACGGGCAAAGTAGTTAACACTGAAATAGGCTCTGTAACTGCCAATAATGATCAAATGTACTCCGAATATATTCAATATAATACTAATGAAAATGATTGGCAGTTCATGTTCAACCAATACACCCAATGGTGGACTTGTCCAGCAGATGGCAAAACTAGCATACTAACTGGGACCCAACCTACTGTTTGCATAGAGTCAAATGATTTTACTCCCAGCGACTTCACTAGCTTCGCGAAAACAGCTGGAGAAACCTATTATAATTGCGGCAACGGCACCGATATATACATACCAGCAATTGGCTATCAATATAATAACGGAGAACAGACACCTGATAATTGGCATCCTTACTATGAACGTATTTCCAACAGCAACCCAACGTCCGACCCCGTTCCTAAGGCCGAAGTTTATGAAGGCGGTTCAGCCGTGTCGGCATGGCCTACACTCCTTGATTCTGTAAGTTTCGAAGGTCCTCCATCAAGTCTTGATGTTGGAATACAGAATCCTGCTGCATACACAGAAATACTACAGTTTGGACATGGCTATAGTGACCCAAGCACAGGTACGAAACTCTGGTGAGCAGTTTCTTAGCAATTAATCGACAAAATATCCTTTTTTCTAATTTTTGAATTCCTGAAAACTTTTTTGGTTACCAACTTGTTTACATATCCGCCTAACAATATGAGTTAAACAAGTTGCAGACCGCGCCTCTTAGCATGAATCTCAATTGCGCGCTTTGATCTTTTTTTACTCCTTTAAACCACAATCCATTCATACAATATTTGATGTTTAGGGTTGTGCAACATTGGCGCTTTTGGGCATGTTTAAGTCTTATGTTGCTTATTGTAGGCAAGCTCAAAAGCGTCGATATAAAAAACACGGTGGGACTTTTTTAAGTTGTTTCTTCAAAGATATCTAACCTTGCAATAGATCTTGGATTTGTTGCTCAATCTCCGGCGCGAATTCAGGCAAATGCAGATTAACTGAATTAGTAAGGTAAAGCCTCGCAGACATTTTCTTTGTGCCAAACTCAACATAATACGCGTAAGGTGCCGTAGCCTTAACCTTAAGTTGGAAATTGCTGGGCTGTTCAACCGTCAATGTACTTTTCAAATAGCCCGTTCTGACTGGAACTAACGTGTTTGCTGTAGCCAAAATGTTCTGGGCAACATTCCTCATAGCCTGCCCAACAGCCTCCGGGTACTGCTCACAGAGACAATCAAAGCAGCTGCTCAGCACATCAAAATTTGACAAATTAACCTGAATAGAAATACTCGTATCTTTTTCACCTTAACGGAGACCGTTGCATTCTCCTAAGCTATTTTCGTTACTCTGTGCTCTACAAGAACCTGAGAACCGTTTTTGTAAGTCACAATCCAAGAGCTAAATCGGGTTTTAAATTTCTGGTTTGCCGCCCTTTTTTGTTCTGCCATTTACTTCACCTGCCTATAAATTTGAAATGCTGAAGTAAACGGCATCAATGTTAATCATGACGCGGGTTACTTCAGTTGCGTTACTGTGAATCGGCTCTCCGGTTACCACATAGTTTGGGTCTTGCAAGTGTACGATGCGGGTAACTTCAGCCTGCAAGGTCTCCAAAGTAGATTCTGCAGTCGCTAAATCAGCCGAGTTTTGGCTAACGTTAACAACAATTATGTCTACAACGAGTTTTTCAGTAACCAGGTAACATTCGCGACTAAGCGCATCGACCTGTTTGCTTGGGCTCGCGTAGTAGATGGCTATTTGTAAGGGTCCTTTTCCCTGAGTAATCCCAATTGCATCCATGCGAGTTGTAGGCCACAAAATATTTGCGGCGGCCACAGGATTTGAAAGCCCCCAATTGTCCTGCAGCAACTCCGAAACCGCCAAGGCTTGGTTAGTTGACATCTAAGCTTTCCTCCGTTTTCTGCGCTTTCTGCCAAAACAATAAAGAAGCCAACCTATCAGGAAAAGCGCTATAGCAACGGGAAGAAGCAGAAGCCGAAGTTTTCGTTTTGCCATTCCTAACCCCACTGCCCTCTGTAATGGGGAACTTCATTTCCCAGGCGTGCTTGAGCGCTTGCTGCTCCAGTTGAAAGATTCGCTATATTTCGGGTAAAGCTTTCTTGGAAGCTTTGTACCGCGTTTTGAAATGAGAATTTTCCAACGGTGCCTTTGGTTACGAATAGGTCGCCAAGCTTGTAATCTGCCGCGCCCAAAAGCATGCCGCCACTCGCAGCAACTAAAACGCCTATGCATGCAAGGTCAAGTGCGGCTAACTGCGCAAACGGGTAACGAGGATCCGTCGATGTAACACCAGGCACGAAGCTGCCTATGTAAGTGTTCGCGTGGTCAACGTATGCCTGAACGCTATTACCTGAAACAGAAAGCCCGTAAACAACATAATTGCCGTTGCCATCAGGTCCGGTAACATTTAGAAAGCCAATAACCTCCTCTAGCGAGGTAAAGGCTGGATAGGTTGACATGAGAAGTCTCCGTAAAATTGGTTAATTTGAAGCCGGCTTTACGGTTCCAGACTCAAAAGACTGGAGCAAATGATTGCTTAACTGGTTGAGTAGCCCGTTGTTTTGCATATGCAGAAGCCGTTTGCCACGTAAGGTGTCTTGCGGTAGCTAGTGAACGGTATGATTTTGCGTAAACGCTTTTGGATGTCTATGTCGGTTGTGATTTCTTGTTTGGTTACCATGAAACCCATGGGTGCGTAGTTGTTGTTTGGGTTCTGGCCATCGCTGATGCCATAGACTGTGCCTGCTGGAACAAGATTGCTGACTAAAAGTGTCCATATGCCGAGTTTTTGTTCAACTTCATTGGTTAATGGGTTGGTGACTTCACGGAACAAGTTGGGGTAGGGCAAGTTGCGTAGGGATTCTTCCTGGATAGGGTTGACTGCGATGTATTTCATTATGAAGTTGTGTTGTTTTATGAGTCGGTTCATTTTGTTGAGGTCTTCGAGGCCTACGCCGCCGCTGACGGTTATTGTTGAGCCTGTGACGCTGATTGTGTTTCCTGTGCCTGCAAAAGAGTTGCCGTTCGCTGCCCCTGCTCCGTCTATGGCGGTCCAGCTGTCGAGCTCTATTTGGTACATTGTGCGGAAGGCCAGACGCATCATTTGAGTGTCTGCTACGCCGAGTTCAAAGTCGGTTATCATTTCTATTGGGATTTCGACTTCTTCGCCGTAAGTGTCAGGTGTTATGCTAACGCTTGTTAGTGGAGTGAAGTCTAGTACTGCGGGTGCTGCGATTCCTTTTCTTTGAATGCCGATTGCGACGTTGCCTGCTTCTTTGACGTAAGTTCGTGTTCGTCCTTTTATGATTGGGTCAGGAACAAAGAGCTTGGCGAAAATCATGGCGTTAGTTGCCATCTGCAGGATTTTTTGGTGTAGCTCTGGATATTGAATAGCTGGGCTATCATCCATTGTTACTTGATCAGGTGCAAAACTCATTTCTTGATTTCTCCTTTACTTTTTACTTTAGAATTTCTCGACTTGACGAGTCCAAACTTGAAAGATTGGAGTTAGGGAATTACGATTGCTTGGCCGCCGTTAGAAGCGCCAGTATCGCATAGACAGTGTTTTGTGGTTGGGGTGTTGTTGGTTACTCCGACTCCGTTTGCTCCGGAAACTACTAGGTCGCCGGGGTTGATTGTGCCGCTGGCTGTGATTCTGGCTTTGACTTTGCCAGTCATTACTGTGCATATTTTGCCTGCTGGTGCGCCGACTTTAACGATGCCTACCCATTCTTGTGCGCCTGTGGTTGGGGAAACCGTGCCTGGTCCGCTAATGTAGACAAACTGCCCTGCGGTGACGCCGCCTGTGCCTGCGATAAACGAGAGATCAGTTGAGGATGGTTGCTGTACGAGAGGTCCTGAATTTTCATAGGACATTTTACTGCATGCCTCCTTGCGTTACCTGCGCATCGAAGGTTCGTTTTTTCTGTGCGGCTGCTGCAAGCTCTTTGAAGTAAGGCGGGACTGCCACCATTCCTGGCTGAGTCTTCTGTGGTTCTAAGTGTTCGTTTAGGACTCCTGCGACTCCTTTCCCGGGTGCACGTTGTTTTAGTGCTTGTTTTATGGATTCGTCGACTTTGGCTGCGATCGCGGCGGTTTCCAATTTGACTGCTTCTCTTGCGGCTTCGACAGCTTTGGTTACTGCTTCGGCTGAGGCTTTGTTGCATGCTTCTGACAAGTTGTTTGCGTGCTTTTCCATCATTGCCTTTATGGCTTCTGCATCTAAGGGTTGATTTGTTGACAATTTTCTCTCCTCCGAATTTTCCTTTTCATTTTTTTGGTTAGCTCCCTTTTGGGAGTGTACCTTTGAATTACAACTTAAACAACTAAGGGTCAAAGCGCTTGCACATAGCCCGCATGGAGCTTTTTTCTGCATGGTTAGCGCTTTTCGGATGGCTTGCTGTTGGTCTGCTTTCATGGCAGCCGCAAAGCCAACTGGCTTAAACTTGGCATGTTCATAAGCGCCTATGGAAACAATGCTCAACTCGACAAGGCGCGGTCTGCGCATGATTTCCCAAGCGCCACGGCAAATGTGCACCAAATTCATCAGATCGTCTCTGGAGCGGGATCCACATAGGCTGCAGTAAGCTTCTCCCAAGATGCGTGGGCTGACGCTGTTGACGTATTCACGCTCGATTTTTGCGAGCAGTTCTTCATCGCCGCTTACTTCCCCCTCGAAGGGAACAACGATTCTGCCGTCAGCTGAGGTCTGGGGCGAGTGTAAAATATTGATGACGCCTTTGATGTCTTCCACGCGGTCGCCATGGTCAACACGAATCTGAGCATTTTGACTAACGGCGACGAAATAGGGCAGTTCTTCAGCGGGAACCTGCCAACCATTCTCGTTAACCGTGTCATCAATGGCTGTTCCCTTAATGAGCAGGACTTTGCCGTCGATGCTTCGCTTGAAAGTAACGGGCACATTGTAGTCTAGATGAATGTTGGGTTTAGAAACGCTCATTTTGGGCTCTCTTTAGTTACCAGTAAACATCATTATCACGAGCAACGAGGCAAACACAATTCGGATGCAAATTCACCGCAAAAGTGTCCTCGTCAAGCCATTCTCCGTAAGGAAACATATCCGTAAGTTCATCGGGATCTTGCAGTTCGTAGACGTCATTGTTGTGGTCTTGGCAGTTTTGGCATAGATTGGGACTGGGCTTTAGTCCTTCAGTTACATAACGCCAAACAGTGTAACGGATTGCTGGGTTAACCACAGCTGCCTTGAAAGCCTTGAACGCAAGAAAGGCGTTGACTGCGTTCTGCAGGTCATTGTCTTGGAATTTCTGAGATAACATAGCTTTTCCCGTTCGCGCTGATCTGTCTTTGAGAAGCACTCATTTTAGGAGAGGGCTGAGATGAATCGCTTTTGCTGACGGCGTCGGTAGGCATTGCTTGGTCGTAACTTTGACGCATCGTTGCCAGGTTACCCCAGACTTCTTCAGGCAAACCAAGTTTTGCTCGGGCTTCTAGATCTCCGGTTAGGCCCGCTTGGAAGAGTGCAATTTGTTGGTCAACCAAAACGTCTGCTGCAGGCTCCCAGATCGGTCGCCACTTTACCTTTGGAATCTTATCCGAAGTAATGAACGATCCTGGAAAGTCGCCTTGCAGGATAGCTGGGAACAATTCAGTTTCGTAAGTGTACTTTATGTGTTCCTGTCGCATGCGAAGGCGAGTGACAAATTCCTGCATAACTATGTCAGCGGTTGATCTGTTTGCGTTTTCAATTTCTCCTAAAAACAACTTGGGAACGCCTAACTGTGCGTTACGTTGAGTTAGCAGATAGTTTAGCCACCACTCGACCCGTAAGCCGCGAGTCATGCTGTCGATAGGTATGGGGTTGACGTCGTGTTTGAATGCGAGGTCGGTTCCTTGTTGGCGTTCAGCCATGCCATCGATAAATGCCTGCAGCTTAGTGTCCGACCACTCAGCCTTTTCTGTGCCGCATTGATAGGCAAGGATGGGCTTGGTGTAAATTTTCATTATGGTTGCCATGTCATGCTGGAAATCGTCTGTAAGAGCCTGAATCAGCAGGGTGCTTCTTAGCAGGCTTACGCCGTAGGCGCTGTTGTACCTACCTGAACCTTGATTGTGAAGTGTACGCAGTATGTCTTGAGGCTCAAAAATTGCCGGAGGCACAGAAAGAAGTTGAATGTAGCCGAAAATGTTCATGTAAGCGTCTCGGCGAATCCGGACATAAAGTGGATCCAGAGGCTTCAGCCATTCAACCCGTTGATTATCTTCATCTCGGCAAAGCTCGGTGACGCTAAAGCCGTTAACCAAAGCATTATTTTCTTGGATTCGGGCGACAGAGGGAACGTTATGGGAATCCAGCCACTCGCTCAGATAATCGTTGAATGTAGAGTTGCCGCCTTCTAGCTCAAGCCAATTGCTAACCGTCAAGTTAACGCGAACATCAACTGAGGCTGCAATATACGGATTGTACTCGTAGAGAGCTTGCAGTTTCGGCAGATCATCAACTGGCGTGATTCCCCAAATTCTATCATAAAGGCTGCTGTAAGGCGGAGTAACAAAGCCTATTCCAGCACTTTTCAGAGTGTACCTGCTGAGGTATTCTTGCAGAACAGCATCTCGACTGGACCTAAACGGGATCTCCTGGTCGATTTGCTGCTTCGCCGTGTCTGGCTCCACGTTGCGCATTGGGTTTGGCAACGAATCATTTCTTGGGACAGGAAGTATTTTGTTTGCAACCTGACCAAAAGCGGATCTAAAGTTTACCATTACTGAGTACGTCCATAATGTCGGTTCGGGAACGCAATTCCAACGCCTGACGATGGCGAGGGTGAGCGTTTTAGTTGCCAAGCGGCTAATGCGAGAGCGATAACGGCGTCGTCATGATAGCCTTCGGGTGCTCCATATTGCACGTTGCCGCTTCGGGTAGTCTTGTACCCGTACAGCTTGAGCTCGTTAATCAAAACTGGAATCGGCGGGATTGTGAGCTGGTGGTTCTCGATCATTATGCTGAGGTTTTCGATGAGGTCTTTTTTTGTGGCGTTGGTGAATTTGTAGCCGTCAACATGCACCTTTTCTCGACAGAGTTCGTCTTCGATTGGGTCGCCAACTCCGGTGCTGTCAATTAGCAAACGGGCATCATAGTTCTGGGATAGTTGAACGATGCGTTTTCTTTGAAATACCCAATCCAACTGGTTGAATCTGTCAAAGGCGCACAAGTGGCCTTCTATATCCAAGACAATTAAAACAGTGAAATCCTCTAGCTTTGCAAGGTCGGCGCCCATGACATATTTCTTATTTTGCTGAGGAAGCTCAAAGCCGCCTTCAACAATGCGGTCAACTCCTCGAAAGACGCTGCCGACATCCTCTAAGAACTGTGCCAATACTTCTTGACGATACGCCAACTCAGGCATATCCCGAGCAAAAGAGGCAATTTCCGCTGGATCCAAGTACGGGTTACTTGCACTTGGAAAGCTCCAACTTTTGTAATCTGTTTGTTTAGAGTCTTGTCCGCGAGTCCCAAGCTGGAAATACCAGTTATGCCCTCTGGGAGTGCCAGTAAAGAAGGCGATGCCTTTCTCATCCATCAACGCAGGCCTAAGGGCTAAGGTCCAGGCTTCTTCAGCAATTTGTGCGCCTTCATCAACCCAAAGAACCTTCACACCTTGGCTACGAAGCGAATCGGGGTTGTCAGCACTCTTAAACCAAACATGCCTATTTCCCGAAAGTATTACATGGCGGTCCGCACGGTGGATTTCCTCAATCAGCTCACCCGGGCAATAATTGAAGAACTCGCTCCATTGCCTCTGAGTATGCCAATAAGTTGGTGCAACCGCGAAGCCGACTATGCCTATTTTTTCTTTGCCTTCGCCTTGCTGCCACATTTGCCTTATGAATTCGTTGGCGCCCGCGACGGTTTTGCCCCAGCGACGTCCACAGTTGAGCACTCGGAACCTAGCGGTACAGTAGTGGAATTGGCATTGTCCTGGATGAGGTTTGTATCTGATGCGTATTGTTTTTTGCATACTTCGGGATCTTCCCATTTGATGCGAGTTTCTTCAGTTTGATTTTGTTCAGCAGGTTTGGCACCGCTAAGTTGGGCGGATTCGACGTTTATTTGACGCATAAGATTCAAAGCAGCAATTCTTGCGCGGTCGCTTTTGGCTTGGGTATACATGAAGCTGGCTTTGCGGTAGAGTTGCTCATGCCGATTCTGCACCTTAAGCAGCTGCTTGGCAAGTTCCTGCAAAATAGGCTGCCACTCGGGCTTAGTGGCAAAATCATTGTAAGCTGTACTCCTAGAACAGCCAAATTTCGCCATAAGCTCTTGGACTATTTCATGGGTGTTTAACCCATTTCCTTCGCCCTTTAGCAATTCTAAGCGTCTTTCAAGCGTATGTAGCTGCATAAAATCTTCACTTTTCCAAGGTTTCTGGAATTTTGCGTCGATATTTTAGAGAGACCGTTAAGCGACATCGGCTATTCGAATGCACCAGTTCCCGATTTATTCGAGTATCCCCTTTTCCGTGACTGCCATGACCAACACGTTTGATTATCCAGTTACCCAAGTTTCCCCTTACTAGCTGAGGATTGCTTGTAACCAGATAAAACGGCAATTTACTCTGAGAGGTGTAGAGCTCAGCCATGAAATTCAGCAGGCGTTTTCCGATTCCTATGCCTTGATAGTCTGGCAAGACCACAAGACGACTTACACGATAATAATTTGCCAACATGTGCACGTGTGCAACTGCAATGAAGGCGACAGGTTTTTGCTGATATAGTGCAACGTAGCATTTGACGCCGGCGCCAAGTTGCCCGTTTAGATAGTGATATTGCCTAAAGACCTGCCACATGGAATTGCTGCATTTATGAACTGAGATGTCAATTGTCGGGTGGCTAACTTTTTTTTTATAAACTCCATAGTGTCGGTGCAGAACACCCAATCGGGCTCTAACCAATCAATAACGTCGTAGTGGCATGTGACTGCTATGAATTTCTTGCTAGTTCTTCGCACAGCTTTGCTTATTGCGTAGGCGCTGACCTTTGCAATCTCCCGATCTACAACACTTGTGAACTCATCAAAAACAATTAGATCCTGATCTAAACTGAGCGCCCTTGCAATATCTACCCGCATCTTTTCGCCTTGACTCAGCGCCTCATAGTTTTTGAGCCAATCGGGAGGAGAGGCAAAGCCGACACTGCACAGATTTTTTGTTATCTCGTTTACCTGAAGACTTGTTGGGAAATCATCTAAAATCGATTCGTGATTGTATTCAAAGCCTTTGATGTAACTCTCAGGAAAAAGGGTTTTTGCGATGCTTGTTTTGCCCGTGCCGCTTCGGCCCACAATTATGCCAACTTGCCAGGATTCACTCTCTATTGGCAGCTCGCCGACAAAATGCTTCTCCATCTTGCAACCATTTAGTGTGAAGCTTCCTATGACTGATTGAGCGCGAAAACTCTCCGGCTTAGTCCAGGTTTTTACAAACTCAAAACGCGGCATTTGTAACCTTCCCCAATTAACTTGTTGTAAACTGCTTCTTGATGGATCTCGTCTTCGCATTCGATTACTACTTCAAAGGATTCGTCGAAGTTGACGCCTTTTTCTTCTTTGCCCATTGCATCAGTTAATTTGTCGTCGGAGAGCATGAGTAGGTATTTGAGGTCGTCTTCTTTTCCAGCTTCAATAATGCGTTCGTACTCTGCAAGGTCAAGGTCTTTTTGGTGTTCGCCTTTGAGCTTGTTTAGAACTTGTCTTAGCAGCCGGCGGTCCACATCTTCAACTGGCAAGCGAATGACAGAAACTTCAGTCATGCCCAAGGCTTTTGCAGCTGAGTAGCGCTGTTCCCCGTCAGCAATTGAGAGGTCCTTGTTTGTGATTATGGGAACGATAAAACCCCACTTCTTAATAGAAGTTTTAAGCCTCTCCAGCTGGTCTTTGCTCATTTTGTTTGGGTTTTGTCCGTCAGTTTTTAACTCGCTGACCGCTACGGTTTCAGCGACGGGAATGATTATGGACATTACTTGATCACAAACCTCTCAAACAAGATGATAACAAGGCTAACTAATCCAACAAGGCTGGTGCTGCCTAAAGTGATCAAAATTTTCTGAGTAACCTCAAGCTGCTGCACCTTCGCCACCAGCCCAGATTGAAACTCTTCACCCACTAGGGCATTTTCAATTCGGTTAACTTGGGCGGTATTGGTGTGGATTGCGGTTATGTAGGGACAAGTCGGGTTCTTTTTAGCATCTGGACAAGTCTCTTCAGGCTGTTCTCTTTCTTCTTCGTTTATTGCCAAAGCATCTCCTTTGTAACAGCTTACTAAAATTCTACTATCTGGAAGGCTCCTTCGCCAATCGGATTACTAAGAACCAAGCCAGGTTCCACGTCGGGCACAGCTTCAGGAACAGGCTCGCCAAACTTTAACGCTAAATGAACTGCCACATCATCAACAGTATCCAAGCAAACAGACTCTCCTTTGACCCTATCAAAGAAAGCTTGATCTCGAATAAACTGACGAGAATCTTTCAACTGGTCCCTAAATTCTTTAGATTTAGGGTTTCTTCTGCCGCGTTTATGTGTCATACTAACAAGCCGCACTCCCAACTTTTGGGTGAAGGGGGCGAAAACCGAAACAAACTTGAGCTTAGCGCTCGCCCAAATATTTTTGCGCAGAAGATATAACATCTGACTTAAAAAACTATCGATATGCCGCTAAAAAGAGAGTGAGAACTGTAAATTTTTGCAAAGTCGGTTGGTTTGCCGAATTATCCGATGGGAGTTCCAAGGTTTTTAGCTATACAAAAATTTACACACAAATCATTATACTGAATTCTTTCCAATCCTATAATAGGGTTGGATATGAGGCGCTCTAAACTTGAAATGTACATCGATATCCTCAAAGTCTTGGGGCAACGAGGGCCCTCAAAACTAACTCATGTCATGTACAAATCAAACGTTAACTGCAGTGTCCTCAAAGAGTACCTCGAGTTTCTAATAAAACAAGGTCTAGTTGAAGAACGCACCGTAGGAAAAGGACGTGTAATTTACTCCGTTACACAGCGGGGCATAACAGTTCTGAAATACTTCAAAGAGCTAAAGCAGGTCTTGCCCATAGTAGAGGAAGCCAGAGGCCAAACATCAATCCCCAACTAAACCCAATTGATTTCACAAAAAGATATATTGCCTGGGCTTGCTTCATTACGTGTTTTTCTTGTTATCTTGCTCTTTTCTTTCCGAGTTATTTCGTTCGGTCTCTTGTAGCAATATCTGTACGATTTCATTAACCGTCAGGTGACTATACAAAGGATGTTCTTCCTTATCCGCAATTTTCGTTAATTCTTTGACATTTGTGTCAAATCCAAGCGTTACATTACCGCATTTGCATGGGTAAAGCACAATTGTAAGAAAATCGCTTTTTCTCAGGTTTTTTCTGCCACATTTTGGACAAGGAATAGGCATTTTATTCACTCCTGAAAAGGTCTTCTCGTTTAACGTTAATTGCCTCGGCGTCCTTTGGCAAGATTTCACCTGTCAACTCTTCGTAAACGACTTCATCGATTGCTTCCCAACGCTCCTCAAATTTACCCTCGCCGTTTATGCAAATTTCAGTATAAACGAAATGCAGACAGCTCTTAGTTAATTTTAAGTCCTCAAAAAGAAACTTGCCTAAATCACTGATGCTCTTTATTTCTTGATCTCTAGTAGGATATTTGTGGTTGCGTGGTCCTACGTCTGGAAGCCATATACTTATTCCATCATATACCGTTTCGGGGTCTATTAAGACATAACAATATTTTTTCTCTTTCAGGAAATCTTCGATGCGCTCCCAGAGCAAGCTATCATTTTTGTTTAATTTAGGCAATTTTGAAAATGGATGATTAAGGACAACCCTCATTCAACTCTTCGCCTATAGCTAAAAACATTCACAATCTAACGATAAATGTTTTACTCCTTCTCTGTTTCGCTCCAAGTTCCAACGTATAACCATTGCCCGAGCACAAATCTAGTTTTTCTTTAATACTTTGCATTCAAAATAAGCTTATATCTGCCTGAATCCTAACAAAGGTCGGTGGCTAGACACGTCAAGCTTCATGGACATAACTTTAGGAGATTCGGTTTCTCTAGCAGAGAAGTTGTATGAGTCATTTGGTATCAAATCCATAATTGGCCTAATAAATAACGAGTGGGTAAACATTGTTACTGTTATTCAATTTACTCACAGAAAAGTCAATGATCTGAACAGCGAATATCGCTTCTTAGAGGAAAGATTAGGAAATATCGACTATGATAATTTCAAAGTAATATTTCAAGCAAGACCAATTCAAGACTTTCGCACAGTGTTAACCGAGTTACAGAACGGTCACCTAAAAATCGGAGAGATACAGACTAAATTATTGTCAAAAAATCCGCAAGAAATCGCTAATCAAAAAATCGGTTATCCTAGCAACATATTTGCCACCGGCGAATATCTGGAATACAACTGTTCTGCCGCAACCATAAACATGGATAAGTATCCAGCACAATTTCTTTATGATCTGAAAATTTCGCCTCAATCACTAGGTTTTCGCGATTTTGACGAATTCGCTAGATCTTGGTTGAATCTGGGAAGCTTTAACTCTCCAATAAATCTATCAATATTCTATCCAACATATGCAACAATAAGCGAAGTTCAATACCAAAGCGGCAGTGAAATTAAGGTTACCTTAAAAATCGATCAGCACTTCTTTGACGGTTCGCATATTTGGATAACACGAACCTCCAAAGATGATTATGCACCTCTACTGGAAAGAAAAAAGTATGAATTAGCATCTTGCGAAAATACTTTGCAAGATGGCTTTTTCTACATAACGCTCAGGCATAAATTCGCAGCTCTTAGTTTAAACGACAAAATATCGGTCAACCTATCAAACGACAAACGTGAGTTGTTAGCCCGAAAAGAAGACCGCATTCTTCAGTTTCCATCAGAAAGCTGTGATCCTTTTCTGAAAGCTTTTCTACTTTTTGATGCAGGAAAGAAAATGGAAGAGCATCTTTTGAACCCCAAAGAGGCTGGAGACTTGGTTTTCGGCTTTGCTTGGTTGCTGGAAATGACCGGCATATCTGCCCTTCAACTTGGTCGAGATGAAATAGTTAGGGAAGAAAAAGCAGTTAAGGGTTCAGCAGATATAATTGCTTGTTACCACGAAAGCACTGGAAGTACCATACTTGCCATAGACTGCACCATCGGTGTACCTGACGGAAACAAAATTGACAAAATCAAGAATACCGCAGATTATCTTTCCCGAAAGACAGGTAGCCCCGTTAAAGCGGTGATTGTTACCTCCGAAAAATCAAGCATAACTAAAGAAATAGGGCAAAAGAACGCTGTAAAAATAATAGACTACATCGACATTGAGAAGATAATAGGTTTCTACAAAAAACATCATTATCCACCGGCAAGACAACTGATAGTTGGCGACTAAAAGACGGCAGGAAAAAACTGTACTAAAAAGTTATAGCCTTATGATCATTTTGCTCTTTTTCAGTTTTACCCCAAATATCCATAGCGAAACTAGTTAACACCCAATGCCACCCACGATGCTCGGCTATATTTTCGCCAAACTCTCTCTTTACCCGTTTGTTCATTCGCAAGATTCTGCGACTCACCTGATGCCGCCTTACTTTGAATCGCTCAAGCTTGGTGACTAAGTCTTTGGGCAGCAGACCGAGACTGCCAGCTTCAAACAGCAACTGCAGAATCTCCATATCCACTTCGTCTTCACAGGCAAAACGCTCGATTAGCGTTTGCTCAAAATTAAAAGACCCTTTTAAACCTGCAAAGATAGTGCGCAGCATAAGTTTGACCTCTTCAACCTCCGCCAAGGTTTGCTTGAGGAGTTGTTGGTTATACTTCAAACGACCAATTTTATCGTTTCGGCTACGCTTCTTTTTCTGATTTTGAACATGTATTTCAGGGGTTACCATGTCAGAATGCACACTCCAAGAATTTCGCTCCATCAACCCCGGGCAAATTTAACAATGGGTAATCAGGACTAATCACTGACAGAAAAGTGACTCCTGAAAAGCATGGACTTTTCCCATGCCCTAAGCATACTGCTGAAAGGGCTTTTGAACAGGTTTTCACTGCCATTACCACAGAAATAACCGACGTCAAACGGTGTACTCCCCAAGTTTTCTTTGTCCTTCAGCCAGCTTTTGCGGGTCAGCCTCAATGTTATCTACTTGTCCAAGGGCTTCGATTAGCCGCTCAAATTTAATCTCAAGCCGATCCACTTTCTTGTCGATACGCTTGACTTTCTCTGGCATCTGCATGTAATCAATCGCAGCGTCCTTGCCGATATTCTCAAGTTCGCCCTCGCCCCAACTGTGATCAATCTTGCGACGTCCTGCTCTTACGCTAAAGTATCTGCCGAACAGTTTTGCGATGGGATCCTCAACTGCCATTTCGCCGCCGACAAACGCTCCTTCAGCTAAGATAACTCCGTATTTCTTTGCCAAAGCCACGGCAATGCGATTACTCAGGTTCATGGCTAAACCGTAAACTTCCGCAGGATTCTTGCCCCGAATCACAGGCACGTGGACAATCCAACTTTTTGTAGTATGCCTAATCTTGACACCTTGTTCCAAACCCAAAAGAGCAGTCCAATTCTGCATCTCCACTGCCTTGAACTTCCCATCAGGATAATGTCCCTCTGCCAGAATCTTAAACGCTACCTGGCACTTATCCAACCTATGCAACTCGCCAGGAAAAACTCTACCCTCACATGACTTGAGAAGATTTGAGCCTTCAGTTGTAAGAGCATAAAAAGTTGCACTGCTACGCTTCTCCTGATAGATTAGGCCAGCTTTTTCTAACTTGCCGATATAGTACCATACGTGGGAACGGCTTAAACCCAAGATTCTGCCAGCTTGCGTAGGGTAATCACCCGCATAAATGCGCTTCATCAAAGGAAGAACCCATGTGCGGACTTTATCACTATCAAACTGCACGCAACCTGTAGCTTGATGTCTAGTTGTACTTTGAGCATTTTCAGCACCGACTTTTGTACTTTGATCTTCAGCCAAAAAATCAAGCCTCCACCCAGTTGGATAAGGCATCATTTATTTTCGCTTTCATTTCTTCCTCGAAAGCATCAATAGAAAACGTTAGGTCGTCTAACGCAATGCAAAGTTTCCTATTTTCTTCCCAAAGCAGTCGGTTTTCTTTTTCCAGAACCGCGATTCTTTCTTCATACGTTAGTAGGACGCGCTGAACTTCCTGTAAAACATCAGATTTAATTCTCTCTCTTATCGAATTATCGCCGTTTTGAATCATTATTAGCTGACTCCAAAACGCCTACGCTCAAGAGCTCCGCGTCCAGGACAAGAGCCGCCGCCATGCGTACAATTTCGATTTGCAAAACTATACTTCTTACCTGAAATGTCGGTTCCGTCAGCAAGCTGCAATCTGGCAAACTTGCAGAAAAACAAGTCTTTAGAACAAGTATCCATAACAGCACAGTCTTTCGACTGAGGATTACTTATGCAGGGATAATATCCAAGAAGGCATGGAGGCTTGAATGAATCGGCTTCTAAGCTCATCAATGGCTGCCTCCTCTGGGCTGAAACTTGGAGCATGCATTGCTTGAAGCTATCTGATTAATTGACTTCTTACCCTTCAAGGTCGGCTCAGAGCAACGACCGCACCAAAAAGTGCAGTCCATACACTGAGACGCTTTGCTAGAATAATTACTCGAAATCTTAGAGCATGCGCTGAGTACAAAATTAACAAAAAAAGAAAGAGGAGAATTTGGAGGATTCGGTATAAATGTAGTTGTACAAAGGCGGGTCCGACGGGAACCAACGCTGTACAACCGCCTTTTATACTGCTTTTTTCCCTTTTTTCTTTTGAACTTAGCGATTTTGATTTTTTATGAATATAGTGGTCCAAAATTATCGTGGCGGGTCCGCTGGGATGCGCTTAAACTACTAAGCGAATCCTGCGATTAAAAAGCAAACATCAAGCCAATTTCAAGTTTACCGAGGGGCGAGTCGGACCGGGCTAAACCCCCAAATGGGGCTGAGTCCCTAAACTTAATTTCGCTTAATGAGGTCATTTTCGTAAACTTGAGACAAAGATTTGTGGCACCATAGTTCAAGTTGACGGATCTTCAAAAAATTTTTCCATTCATCAAGAAGTTGTGGTGCGCGGTTCTCAGCATGAAACGAAAATAAAAAATAAGGCTAATTAGTAATTGCTAGTTACATGTAGTGTATAGGTGATGTTTGTTGAGCAAATTCTCCCTTGAAGGTTACCAACTACTTTGGTGTACAAAGATAGGAATTTCAAATAGGGATAGGCAACTTATAAAAAAAAGTCTGATTGAAATGACAGAAGTAATAGGGAAATCCATGGATTTCACGAAACAGGAAGAGTTGAACAATCGAGTAGCTGAAATACGATTGCATGTTACTTCACACTCGAATCAGAAAGTTTACTTGGTAATAGAGACCTGCACAAATGCGTGGCACTTATTCTTGGAGACCAATAAGGCAATTGTAGGCGAGATAGTTCACCAAGGAGGACCATTCATGAGAACGCTGAATGATAAAGAGGTTGAAGTAGAAACGCTCTGATGTCAGGTAAACTGTATCTCAACTAAACCAGAAGCGCCACGTATGCATCCGCTGCAACGCCTAGAAACGTGGTGGCACTAGCCATTTCATCTGCGTCCCGCATGAGGTCTTCTTTTTTGATATTGACCATTTGCATGGTTGGAGTGCAAGCGTATATTTTAACGTGTCCAGAATTTTTCATCCTTGTAAGCAGATTAATATGAAGTGGCATCGTAGGATCTGCCTAGACCTTCATAAAAGGATCACGGTTATCCTGAAGAAGCTTATGTGTTATGGATAAAAGTAATTCCAAATTGAAACGCCTCATTCAAGAAAGATCATCTTGAAAAATTGAAAAAAGAGATCGAGAATGAGCTGCCTGAGTCCAAACCTGTAGAGACAGACCCCCGACCGAACCAATTTAAGAAAGAAGAAGAGCGAGATAGAAAAGAAGAACAGGAAACTGCGTGTGGCAGCTACTGAATATTTTCTGAAGAACAGGTTACGTGTATGCTCCCTGACAGCCACGCTGACCGTCATTGGGACAACCCATGGTGCGTCCGTACAAGCGTCCAAGACCTCAAAACGACGGACCTTCCATCAGTGCCAGAACGGTTCCTGCGTTTGCACCCGCACTTGTCTCGAGTCAATTGGTAGTGGGTTCTACTACTTTTGTCCTGAATTTTGCTCTGGGATGGTGGAGGTTTCACATCGCAAGCTAAACTGTATGCGCCGAATTGTTTTCGCCAATTTCTCGTCCAGTCAACAAGATTCGGCGCTTCTTCGGGCTTTCCACAAAGAGATTTCTCTTCTTTTTCTCGGTTCATTTTTGCTTCAGTGGCAAGAATCTGTAGTTTATCTTTAAATTCCTGGTTTTCTTCCATGGGTAGGGTCTCCTGTGCTAAAGCTTCAATGCTTAAAAGATGTTTTCTTACGCAACGTTCACCATCAGACTCACAAGGACAAGACTGGTCAGCAGAATGCTCTTGAAGCAATAATAATTCCTTTATAATCTGATCATATTGCCACTTTAGAATAGGCTTCAATATTTTTCCTCAAGTATAATGCTTAAAACATTTATTTAAACTAATTACGCACACCGATTAACGATGGTATGCGACGTATGCATACTTGCGCTCTGTCGTCTTGACCAATGCTTCTTCTAATTAGCTGTTTAAGTCACATAATACTTATGAGTTATGTGCATGCACTATTTTTATTAAAGTTATAATGGAGTCAACTCGAATGATCTCAATCCTCAATTTGGCAATAGGCGTCATCGTTGGCATCGTCGTTGTTGTCCTGATTGAAGAAGGCATCCATTATCTTATAAGGCGTGCAGCAAAGGCTGCAGGAACAAGCTCCACAGTAATTCGTGACATCGGAGTAGCAATGCGTATCATCGCGATTCTCGTAATTATCGCAGGGATACTCTCATTCACTGGGCTTGCATCGCAGTTCACGGCTCTTGCTATATCTGGAATCGGCGCTCTTGCCATCTCGCTTGCGCTACAGAATACAATCTCCAACATTATCGCTGGTATTCTTCTTTTCTACGACGGAGTAATCCACCTCAACGACACAGTAGAGTATGGCAGCGTTAAGGGAAAGGTTGTGCGCCTTGCTCTTAGAAACACATGGATCAAGTTGGAATCAGGTAATATTGCCGTTATCAGCAATTCCTTGCTCGCTGGAGGACCGCTCATTAATCACTCTGCCACAGAGCGATTATCGAGAAAATATGAAATCGATTGAAAGAGACGCGTCGGAAAAAGGTTCATCCCATATTCAATCAATCCTCCGAAGACATATGCTAAATAAGCTGACATTCAAACTAACGCATTTGATGAACAACCCTTTAGTTAGAATAATAACAGGTTCAGAAAACTTTCTAAAGAAGTCGCTAAACGTTACAGTTGTTAAAAGCAATCGATTGATATTCTAGCTGAATTAGCCTAAACTGTTTTCATTATCTGACCTCGGCTATCCTTGATCTCCACTTGTATTCCTCCACTTCCATCAGCTTGTCTCGTGGCACATTTTATGCATGGGTCATATGCTCTTATCACCATTTCTATCTTGTTTAAGAGCCCTGGCTTTATTTCCCCGTTGTGTATCAAGGCCATTGCCGCGTTCTTCACGTTGAGATTAATAGCAGCGTTATTTATTTGAGTCGGTATCACCAGTTTCATCTGTTCCAACCTTCCTTCATCCGTAAGAACGTACTCGTGAGCAAGCGTGCCCCTAGGTGCCTCAACCACCCCAACGCCCCTGCCGCCTTTTGGCTCTACCTTGACTCTAGTATCTGTTCGAGTTAGATCTTTGTCCCTTAGAAGCTCCTGCACCCTTTCACAAGCATAAATGAGGTCAATGAGACGGGCATAGTCAAAGAGCAAAGTTGCGTGTGTAGGACTTCCAAATTTTCTCTTAAACTCTTTCAATTCTCTGTCGGCAACTTCAGTGGTAGCTCTTGAGTTCACGTTCATCCTTGCAGTTGAGCCTACTTGAACGATTCCTTTTGGCCACCCGGGGGATTTTAAGTAGGCAAATTTTGCGAAGGTCCACGCGTAGCTTTTCTCTTCGAGAAATTCCATGTAATCCTGCGTTGAAAATTCCGACACGATATTGCCATCTGGGTCGACGACGCGAATTTTGCTATCGTAGAATTCGAAAGCGTCGTTCTTAGTCAAGGCCATGTAGTAGGTCTTGCAATCCCCCGCTTTCTTAAAATCATTCCAGTTCCTATCAAAGAGTTCTTTGCCAAAAGCAAGTGCATCCTTTGCCACTTCCCAAGCGCTTTGAGCCTTTTGAAGTAGCATTTCTCGATCTTTTTCTTGAAGAGGATTAATAAGACCACCTGGGATTACTGAAAGGATGTGGACTTCACGTTTTCCGATAACATCAAGGATTGTTGCGCCAAGACTCCTCAGCGTAATGGCTTTCCGGGCTATGTCAGGTCTCTCTCGCATAATTTGGAATATGTTTCTCTTTGAAGCGTCTTCATCTATCGGAAAATAGAAATCAGGAAGAGTCAAGAAATAGATGACCAACGAGTGGTTACTTATCACCTGTCCCATTAGCAAGAGTTCGCGTAGTTTTCTGGCAGTCTCCGTTATTTCAGTGCGATAGATGCTTTCTATGGCCTCAACAGAAGCAATTACATGTGCTGTGGAACACACACCGCATATCCTAGAAATTATAAATGGCAACCTGTCTGCGTCCATTCCCCTCAGGAAGTAATCAAAACCCCGGATTTCCGTCGCGTAGAAATAGGCGTCTGATACGTTGCCGGCTTCGTCTAGTGTTATGGTTACTTTTCCATTTCCTTCAATTCTTGTTGTTGGTGAAAGGGATATCTGCCGTTTGTCGCTCAAATCACTTTTTCCCTCGCTATGGAGCGTTGGAACTTTGAGAAAATAAATGTGTGAAATATGAAGGGGTTTCGGTAAAGCTCTGCTTTCACAGTTTCAGATGGAATTCCAGTTCTGTATGCTATAACCTTGATTAGAAACCCATACATGTCTCTTACCCTGTACATCATTGAATCGGGTGGGCCTCGACAGCCGAAGCATGTGAAACCAGATCGGGGACATGGCGCGCCGCACCCATCACGCGTGAGAGAACCTAGGCATATGAACCCTTGGCTTACGAGGCACAGCGTTGGATCGGATTCTTTTTCGTAAACGCCATAAAGCCTGTCAAGTTTGGCGGGAATTATCTTCCTATGGCACTCTGCACACACAACACTCTGGTTGCGTGGCGGCTCCTTACCGCTTACAAGGCTTTTAAGCGTATGAACAATCAGGAAAGGCATTGGTGGGCAGCCGGGAATGTAATAGTCAACGTCGACGAAATTGCTTATTGGATACATTAGATCTTCCAGTTCTGGAAGCTGCGTTTTTTCGACCAGCGAATACTCTTTTTCTAAAAGGTCCCTAAGAGCAAACATGTTGCCTAAGCTAGTTATTCCGCCATGAGTGGCACAGATTCCGAGAGCAACGAGTATTCTGGACTTGGCTCGAATCTCTCTGATTAGGTTTTCATCGTCTTTTGTTCCGACTCCACCTTCAACTATTGCCAAATCAACACTCGGGACTTCTTTTAGATCGGCAAATGTTGGGGAGTAAACGACTTCGAAATCTTCTGAGAGGATTTCAAGCAAGGCTTCGCCAGCGTTTAAGAAAGAAGAGACGCAACCTGCACAACAAGTTAACGAGATTATGCTAACCTTCAAAGGCTTTCCACTCTCAGCTCAGCTGCATAATAAACAATAATGTTTCTAACTTCCTTAAGTTTTACCGTTTAATCTTCAGTTAACGCGACGCGAATTTATGGATACCAAATTATGAAGCTCTAACAGGGCAGGTTGTGTTTATTGAGACTTTTTAAGTATAGCCCATGGTTTGGAGCCGCTGGCTATGTTTGCTATTATAACCTTTAAAGAACTGCTGAATTTACCGCTGGTTTTATAGTCCCCAGCTTTGTGCAGCGGTTTGGTGTGGCGGTTCTTTCTCTTGTTTCTTTTTTTTCTCGGTGACCTTAAACCTGTTGATTTTTACAGTTGTAGCACCTTCAACGGATACCCAGTGAGTAAGGTTTAGGTCTCGGTGGTAAACAAATTTGTTCACTACATGCTCCAGTTCCACCACAGAAACCTTTTCTGAATTCACCGCTACCATGTCCTCAACTTGGGAAACGGGAACTTTGAGGTGCAATTGTAGAAAGCTGGTCAAATTTTCTTTTTCGTTTTGCAAATCGCCTAAATCTACTTTGAGTTCCATTTGAGGTTTATTCTTGTGTCCAGAAAGCAAAAGCTCTCCCTCTTTAGGGTAAGTTATTCTGATATTAAAAAAGTTTGAGTAATGCGCTATTGAAAAAGCAATCTTCAAAAACCAAGAGCACACCAACTATCGAAGAAAAGAGTTAATTGCATCAAAGTAACGGGTTTTAGACTCTTCGTTCAGCGTCTGGACGCTTGCGATACCGTTTTCTACTTTCTTGGATTTTGTTCGCTTCAACTCTGGAAACAAATTGGTAACAGCAGTCTTTTGTATTTTGTAACGAATCGCAACCGCTCACTCGAAGCCGATGCGCAAGGACTAAATAATACGCGTGTGAAACGGGTATTGTGAAAACGCTTAGAGATTTTCTGGACCTTGTGGTATATTCACCGTTTTATGTTATCAAAGCCATTTGGATTCAGCTTATAGTCTTAGCTTCAATGTTTGTTTTAGGAGCCTTAATTTTCATACACTATCAAGGACTCGACCCTTTGTCGGCTCTTCTTGGCGCAGTCTCAACGATTACTACAATTGGACTCTATGCGCCTAACATTGTCATAATGCCTGCACTTGAAAAAGTACTTCTAATAGCGGGTATCATAGTTAGCGTAGGGTCAGCAGCGTCTCTTCTTCAAGCGACGTTTACTGCTGCAATGAAAAGAGAATTACTCACCCAAACTCTTGCAACAAGGAAGATAAATAGAATGAAGAATCACGTAATCGTAGTCGGCTACAAATTCCTAGTAAATATGTAGCTGAAAGCTTAAAGTCCACAGGTTCCGAGTTTGTGGTAATAGCAAAAGATAATGATCAACTTGAAACACTCAGAAAAGAGGGCGTAGATGCAGTTGGCGGACCAACTACACATATCTACGAAACCCTGAAAAAAGCCGGTGTAGAGAAAGCGTCCCATTTGATAGCTACTTTCGATGACGACGGAGACAATATGCTTACTATCTTGACCGCAAAAAAGCTTAACAAAAACATTCACGCAGTTTCAATAATAAACGATAAGGAACTAGTAGAAAGCGCCAAGGCTGCTGGAGCAGATTCCGTGGCGCCCATCTATGATATGATAGGACAAATGCTAGCATCTTCGACAATTTCAAATGAAGTGGCAAGCATAGTTCTTTCTGAGAAAATCAAATCTAAATACGTTGTTGGATTCGAAATAATTTCTCAAGGCCTAAAATACGGAGACATCGACAAAGGAGACCCAATATTATTAGTTTACAGAAATAATGAAACAATTCATAACGTTACAGCAGACTTTGAACTCCAAAAGGGAGACTTCGTCTACGTACTTGCTGATAATCAATCCGCAGCATCTTTCAAAAATAGATTGGACTCATTGTCCTCAAAAAACAAGAATACAAAACAATAATCGGTAGCCTTAATTAGATGATTTAATTAGTTGTCAGAAAAAGAATTATCGGTCAAGTCTTCAATACGGTCGCCACCGACTGCTGTTGGACTAATCAAAGTTGTGTTTCGGTGCAATTCCATGTTTTTCATACGGTTTCTATAATGCAACGTGTTTGGCTGGACTTAATAGTATTGTTTTAATGGGTTTCGAGGGTCCGTCGCCAACTGTACAGACGACGGAACTACAACGTTTTGCCAATCCTTTTTGAGGCGTCTCCGTTTATCAACTTCGACAACTTTGACGCGGTGTATGTGAAGAGCATACTTCATTGCTTGGTCCTGTGGATTTTCAAGCTGAAGCATTTGTTTGAGGCTTAAGTGTTCAAAGACTTTTCTAATCGGGCGCATTGAGTTGCCATGACATGAGATAGCTACATTGACCGGATTCTGTTGAAGCCACCTTTCAAGCTGCACAATAAAGGGAAAAGTGCGGCTTTCAACCATCTTGAGGCTTTCACCTTCAGGAGGCGCAGAATCGTAACCCCGGTGAACTTTGGCAAACCACTCGGGTTTTTCAGCTGCAAGCTTAGCCTTGCTTTTGCCCTGCAATGTACCATAACAACGTTCAATCAGGCGGTCGTCCATGAAAACCGGAATCTCTGGGTGCGGTTTTAGGACAATTTCAAGGGTTCTTTTGGCTCTCAGAAGGTGTGAGGTAAATGCATAATCAATTTTTTCTTGTTCCAACTGTTGAGCAACTTCTTGTGCCTGTAAAAGTCCTTTTGGAGTTAAGTCTGGGTCACGCCAGCCAGAGAAAATTTGGTTGCTGTTATCGGTAGTCTCAGCGTGCCTGAAGACAAACAGATTGCAGATCATACTCCATTTTCACCAAAACGCTGTGATCTCTGATGTAGCCGCAAATTCCCTTAATTCTTTTAAGTCGAGTATCTCTATCGCGTTGCTTGCGTGCTCCCTAATGGTCATACTCGCAATTCTCGTAGTTTCTATAACTGTTTGGTATTGAGCGAGATTTCCATAAGCGGTATTTATTCTGACACCGTTCATGCCCGCCTGAAACATTTTTTCAATCATTTGCTTTGAAAAACTGGCAGGACCCAAAGTGCATATAATCTTTGTTTTTTTCAACAAAACATCTCCCCGCGCTTCCTAGAACACCGCACATTCTAAGTTAAGGTTAACGGCGAGTAATTAGGCGACCTAGAAAATTTGGCTATGACTGTTTTCAGAAAGGTGAAGCTGCCTCCTCCTAATTCGCTTTGAAAATGTAGTTGTCCCTTCACACTCACAAGAAGCTATAAGGTTCTTCCCATGTTTGTTCTCTATTCAGGTTGTGTCCATATTTTGTCCAAGACAGCGATAACCAAAAAGCAGACCATAGAAAAACCTAAAAACTTAAAACTGCTGAATACCGTTCCCTTTGAAAGCGGCTTTCATTTCTACACAGAACTCGGAAAATATACGGGAATAACAGCATGTGGTACTGTTGAGTTCGCCGAAAAACTCCAAATAGTGTCCTTTCAATCAGTAACGTTTCATTTTCAGCGGCAAGATTTTCGAAAATGGTTCAAAAACACAATTGGCGATGAAGAACTAGCTACAAGAATTGACCAAATTATGGTGCAGCCATCAGATGAATACTTGAGGAAAGATCTTTTCAAAACTGTTAACCATCGCATAACCGAATTACAATGATGTCTCTATACATTCCCTTAAAAATGAACAAAACAATAAAGTGCACTTTACTCGACATCTGAAAAAAGTCAAGATGATATATTTTAAACATAATATATTCTGATAGGTAAGTGGAAAAGATGAAAATAGCATTTTTTGAAGTCAATGAATTGGAAGAAGAATACCTCAAAAAGAAGCTAGACGGTCACATTCTTAAGTTCTCAAATGAAAAACTAAGTTTAGAAAAAGCCTCAGAAATAAAAGATTTTGATTCCGTTTCAGTTTTTATTTACTCTAAAATAGATGAGCAAATCATTCAGGCAATCCCTAATTTGAAATTAATAACCACAAGGTCCACGGGCTTTGACCATATCGATTTAGACGTATGCAAGAAACAGGGGATTACAGTTTGCAACGTTCCTTCTTACGGGGAGAACACTGTTGCCGAGCATACGTTTGCTTTGATTCTCTCCTTGTCACGAAACATCTGCAAGGCCTGCATTAGACGCTTCGAACAAGACCTCTCAATAGAGGGGTTAGAGGGGTTCGACTTGAAAGGAAAAACAATAGGCGTCATCGGAACCGGTCAAATTGGCTTGCATGTAATCAGGATTGCAAAAGGCTTCGGCATGAACGTTGTAGCATATGACGTCCGCCAAAACAAACTCCTATCTGAGGTCTTGGGTTTTGAATATGTTTCGCTAGAGAACCTTTTAGCTAGCTCAGACGTAATTACACTGCAAGTGCCGTACATTAAAGCGACGCATCATCTCATGAACAAAGATACGTTCAAGCTTGTCAAGAAAGGTGCCATTCTGATAAACACTGCAAGAGGAAGTATCGTGGATACTGAAGCATTAATCGAGGCTCTTGACAACAAAATACTGGCCGGTGCGGGTCTTGACGTCTTCGAGGGCGAGGAAGTTATAAAAGAGGAAAAGCAGCTGTTATACGAACCTAAGAATCTCGAAGTCTTGGCAAGTCTAGTTAAGGATCACATTCTGCTGAGCAAGGATAATGTTGTTTTTACTCCTCACATTGCTTTTTATAGCAAAGAAGCCCTGGAAAGAATACTTGAAACAACAGTGGAAAACATAGTTGCTTTCGTTTCGGGAAAAACGCAAAATGTTGTTTAGTCCAACGTGACATGAGTATTGGGAGAATTGCATCTTAAAAGAGAATTCTATATCTTTCAATCAGACGTCATCTCCGAACCTGGTTTAACCAAAAATCTTGAGTATTTCGCCTTTTCTCCTAATTTTTCTTCAATCCTGAGCAGTTGATTATAGTTACAAGTTCTCTCACTTCTTGCGGGAGCACCATACTTGAATTGCCCTGCATCTAAGCCTACAACCAAATCCGCAAAGAAAGTTTCTTCAGTGCTTCCTGATCTATGAGAAACGATAACGTTCCACTCAGCTTCTCTGGCCATTTTGGAAGCATATAGGGCTTCGGTAACGGTTCCGATCTGATTGAGCTTCAGTAGCAAAGCGTTGCAAGCATCTAATTTAATTGCTTTTTGAATTCTCTCAGCATTCGTAACCAGAAGATCGTCTCCGACAAGCTGAATTCTTTTCCCCAGCTTGGATTTCAACTTGATCCAGCCATCCCAATCATCTTCGCTCAATCCATCTTCGATTGAAATTATCCTGAATTTTTCAGAAATCTCAGAATAGAATTCGGTTAATTCTTCGGAAGAGTATTCTTTTTCCATGATTTCATAATGCCCCTTGTTATAGAATTCTGATGCAGCAGCATCTATTGCCAGACCGAATTTTTTCGTGTAGCCAAGCTCTTCTATCGCGTCTACTATGAATTTTAGCCTTTCATCAATGGTCTTCAAGGGAGGAACAAAACCGCCTTCATCGCCAACTAGTATTGCGGAGTTTCCAAATTTTTCTTTCAGGTTTTTCTTTAAAGTGTGGTAAGTTTCGGAGCACATTCTAAGAGCGTCAGAGAAACTCTTGGCTCCGAAAGGAACTATCATGTGTTCTTGAAAATCATTTTTTATGCCAGCATGCATTCCACCGTTGATCACGTTCATCTGTGGAATGGGTAAAGTCACACCTTTTGAATCCGCAATCTCAGCGATGTATTCATAAAGGGTCAGGTTCGACTCCAATGCTCCAGCTTTGCATACTGCCATGCTAACAGCGAGAATAGCATTGGCGCCCAAATTGGACTTGTTAGGTGTTCCATCCAACTCAATCATCAACTCATCCACCTCTTTCTGCTTTGTACAATCTTGTCCAATAACCTTCTTCGCTATGACATTGTTAACATTGTTAACAGCTTTCAAGACACCCTCTCCTAGGTAACGCCTCCCGCCATCCCTGAGCTCAAAAGCTTCGTACGTGCCTGTGCTTGCACCAGAAGGAACTGAAGCCCTTGACAACCCTCCGTTTGTGAATACGTCTGCTTCCACAGTTGGGTTGCCTCTCGAATCAAGGATTTCCCTTGACCTGATCTTCATTATCTTAGAAATGATTCCACTTCCTAAAGATTGATGTAATTTTGCCACTTTAATCCTTTTGACGCTTCTCATACGATGGCTGACTGAGCCAATCTTTATGTTTTGCGAAATAAGTGGAACCAAACCAATTTCAATTAAGTAAGTCGAGAAGAAAACGGAAAAATGATGTTGCTATTTTTCTCTGGCGGCTGCCCTCTCTAATGCTGAAACACCAGGCAACTGTTTGCCCATCAGGAACTCCGTTAACGCGCCGCCAGCAGTACTGACATAGGAAATCTTGTCTGCTAGGTTGAGCTCATCTAATGCAGCTGTAGTATGACCACCGCCGGCAATGGAGAAGGCTTTGGAATTCGCGATTTCTTCAAAAATTCTTTTCGTTCCGAACATGAATTCGCTGTTTTCAAAAACACCCATTGGTCCGCTGACGACAATCGACTTCGCCACCCGTATTATCTTGCCATAATCCTCAACCGTTTCTGTTCCAATGTCAAATATGGGAAAATCTGTTGGAAGTTCATGAACAGAAATCTCTTTTCTTTTTCCATTGAATTCTAAAGCCAAATCTTTAGGGGTTTTAATTTTGTCTGGATGCTTTTGCATAAGTTCTTTTATGCCTGATATTAAGACCGAGAAATTCTTGTCTCCTAAGAAAGACATATTCTGTTTGCCCAGGTCAAAACCCATCGCCACTAGGAAAACGTGGCCAACCACTCCGCCTGTAAGTACAAAATCTGCTATTTCATTGTTCAAAACATAACTTGAAATTTCAAGGGAATCATCTGCTTTCGCTCCGCCCAAAATAAATAAGCATGGCTTCTCTGGTTTTTCCAGAATCTTCCTCAAGGACGTAAGCTCTCTTTCCATTACGCGTCCTGCAACACTTGGTAACACGGCTGTGAAGCCTATGATTGATACGTGCGCTCTATGGGCTGCTGAAAAGGCGTCGTTTACGAACAAGTCGGCTAGAGGAGCAAGATTAACAACAAGTGGTTTTTTTGCTTGTTCTTCAGCCGTTCCTTCTTCTGTTTCCGCATCGAACATTCTGACATTTTCTAAAACGAGGACTTCTCCGCTCTTCAACTCTTTAATGGCTTCTTTTGCTTTTTCTCCGTAAAGATCATCTACATATTTAACTGGTTTACCCAGAACCTTAGCAAGGATTTCAGCGTGTTGTTTTAGGGGTATAAAATCTGAATCACCCCTGCGTCCTTGATGCGCCAAAACGACAACCTTTGCCCCTTTTTCTGATAGCTCTTTTATTGTTGATTTTCCATGAGCTCGAATTCTCGAATCATCTATAATTTTCTTGGTTTCGGGATCTATGGGCGAGTTGAAGTCAACTCTAACAAGTATTACTTTATTCTTAACTTCCACATCGTCTAAAGTTAGAAACTTCGCCCTTCTCACGCCGTCATAGAAAAGAAAGGAATTTGGGTCTTAAGTGTTTTGGATCAGCTATAGTGCGCTCATGTTCACACGGTGCACTCGGCTGAACTTGGACAATAGATCATTCGAAAGCGCATTTTGGGCTGAACGAAAACTAATTATTAGCGAAGAGGCATTCTTGGTAACGAGGCTTTTGTTTTTATGTCTGTTAAAGATCCTGTTTGTGGAATGCCTTTAGAACCCTCCAAAACTCAGTTTACAGCCAATTTTTTGTCTAGGCAATATTATTTTGACAGCGAGTACTGCCTGAGCAGTTTCATCGAAGGTACCAAAATTGCTTACTTCTCCATGGAAATCGGCATAAACACTGACATGCATACTTACAGCGGAGGACTAGGCGTTCTTGCAGGTGACGTAATTAGATCAAGCGCAGACTTGAAAATTCCATTAGTTGCATTAACGTTATTCAGCAAAAAAGGCTTTCTTAAACAGAAATTAACGCCTGATGGATGGCAGATGGAATTTCCTAACGAATGGGATCCTTCAAAGTTCATGAAACTGTTACCAGAAACTGTGACAGTCAAGATTGAAGGGCGCGATGTAAGAATTGGTGTTTGGGTCTATGAGCAAGAGAGTCTAACGGGAGGAACCATTCCGGTGCTATTTCTTACAACCGATATTGAAGGGAATGTCCAAGAGGATAAGGAAATTACTGATTTTCTTTATGGCGGCGACGAAAAATACAGATTAAAGCAAGAAATAGTTTTGGGAATAGGCGGGTTACGAATTCTTGACGCATTAAAAATCAATGTTAAAAAATATCATATGAACGAGGGTCATAGCAGTCTTCTCACTCTTGAGCTGTTAAAGAACAGCAATTTGAACGCGGACAAAGTAAAAAACCGGTGTGTTTTCACTACCCATACTCCTGTGGCTGCCGCATTTGACAAATTCTCCTACGACCTTGTTTCGGAAGTTCTTGAAAGCGAAGTGCCTGAGGAAATCTTGAAAGAGTTTGGCGGGTCTGACAGATTGAACATGACGCTTCTGGCTCTAAATCTCAGTAAGTACACTAACGGTGTGACAGAAGCACACATGGAATATTCCAGAAAACTTTTTCCAGGATATCATATACAAGAAATAACAAACGGAGTCCATTCTTACACCTGGACATGCTTACACTTCAGGAAACTATTCGACAAGTATATCCCCAGATGGGCTAATGAACCTGAACTCTTGGTAAGAGTTGACACTATCCCTGAGGAAGAGTTGTGGGAAGCTCACGTGAAAGCGAAGCAAGATTTGCTTGACTTTGTTCACAATAGTTCAGGGGTCCAGATGGATATTGACGCTTTAACGTTAGGCTTTGCAAGAAGAGCCACCGAGTATAAGCGAGCAACCATGATTTTTTCAGATCTGGATAAACTTAAAGAAGTTAAGAGCCAGGGCAAAATTCAATTTATTTTCGCCGGAAAGGCGCATCCAAAAGACGAATTGGGAAAAAACCTCATCAAAGACATTTTCGCGTTTAAAGACCGGTTGAAAGGCGAAGTCGAAATCGTCTATCTTGAAAATTACAACATGGAAATGGCTGGAAAACTGACCTCCGGAGTTGACGTGTGGTTGAACACGCCCATGCCGCCGTATGAGGCCTCTGGAACAAGCGGGATGAAAGCAGCACACAACGGCGTCATAAATTTTAGTGTCTTAGACGGATGGTGGATAGAAGGTTGTGTTGAAGGCCTAACGGGCTGGGCTATCGGTCCATTTCCCGATCAAGTATCCGATGAACAAGAAAGAAGAAAAAGAGAAATCTCTGACCTCTACAACAAACTGGAATTCCTCATAATTCCAAAATTCTATCAACAACGTGATGACTGGATAGACTTGATGAAAAACTCCATAGGCAAAGTCGCATATTACTTCAATACACATCGGATGATGCAAAGATACGCAACGGACGCCTACCTTTAGGGTCAGCCCAAAGGAAGGGCTCCGAAAAAAGTAATGGTGAATAAGTTTTGGACCAAAATTTTCTTACAACAAAAGAAAGTGAGAAGACCAGTTATGACAAATTATTAAGCAGACTTATGGCGAAGCTTGGTCTCATTTCTTTAGGAGCCGAAGAGTGGCTTCAACAATTTAGTATAAAAGAAAGCAGTGGTGCTACGGAAAATGAGTATTTTTAGAGCTTACGACATACGAGGAATTTACGGTAAAGATTTGACGGAAGAGATTATGACCCGAATAGGTGAAGCAGCAGGAACTTTGTGCCCCGGCACCTTCACGATTGGAAGAGACTTCAGAGAACATGGAGCCCAACTTGAGGAAGCGTTCGTTTCAGGATTAAAAAAAACCGGGTCAAACGCCAATCTGGTCGGAACCTGCCCTGCGAGTCTCTGCGTCTTTGCAAACTGGAAAATGAAAAACAACGCAACCGCGTACATAACCGCGTCCCATCTGCCAGCGGAGTGGAACGGAGTCAAATTCTTCCATCAAGACGGAGTCGGCTTTTTCGAAGATGAAAACAAAAAACTGGGAGAGATAAGCGCCTCAGAAAAATTCAAAACAGGCACAGGAACAGCTAAGACGCTCGAGGGAATGGACACAGAATATGCTAATTTCGTGGCTAAAAAAATAAAACCAGAGAAAATAAGCGTGGTCGCTGACTTCGGAAACGGAGCAGCATGCCTACTGGTACCAAAGATACTCAAAAAAATCGGTGTCAAAGCCTCTTTCCTATTTGATTGGCCCGACCCAAAGTTCTCGAACAGAGACCCTGAACCTAAACCTGAAGCCTTGACCGCTCTCTGCAAGAAAGTTGTGACAGAAAAGGCGGATCTGGGCATAGCGTTCGACGGCGATGGCGACAGAGCCATTTTCGTTGATGACACAGGCAAAGTCATCATGACCGAGCAAAGCGCGATCTTCTTCATCAGGGATATTATGAAAACTCAGAGGGGTCCTGTCGTCGCCAACATAGAATGCTCAGACATCATTGAGGATGAAGTTAAGAAATACGGNNGCGGTTTTTGGTGTTGAAGAATCTGGGCACATATGTGTTCCAAAGTTCTTCTGGTTCGACGATGCAATAATAAACAGCATATACATGGCTGAAATAGTCTCAAAGATGGGGCAGAAACTGTCAGAAGCCGTGAAAGAGCTGCCCTCGAGGCTTTTCGAAAGAATCGAAATAAAGTCCTCTGACGAAACGAAGTTTCAAGTCATCAACAAGATAAAAGAAAAAGCCATGAAAACATACAAAAACATAAACACCATCGACGGAATCAAAATTATTTTTCCAGATTCGTGGGCTCTGATCAGAGCATCAAACACATCACCAATACTCCGCTTATCAATAGAGGCGAGAAGTCAAAAAAGACTTGACGAGCTCAAGAAGGAAATGACGAAACTGATAAAGAGTGTCAATGCATGAGTCAAGACTCCTTAACTACAGAAGAGGCAAAGAAAACCAATGTTGATGAATTATTAAGCAAACTTTCGGAAGGCAAAGGGGGTCTTTCTTCTGCGGAAGCTGAAAAACGACTAGTGCAATATGGTCCAAATGAGATTCAGGAGAAAAAAGTTAACCCGTTACTAAAGTTTCTTCATTATTTTTGGGGTCCAATTCCATGGATGATTGAGGCAGCAGTAGTAATGTCTGCAGTTATCCAACGATGGCCTGATTTTGCAATAATCTTAACTCTACTAATGGCAAACGCAGTAGTAGGATCATGGCAGGAACGCAAAGCTGACAACGCCATAGAATTGCTAAAAAAAAGGCTAGCCCTAAAAGCCCGAGTTCAACGAGATGGCAAATGGCAAGATATACCGGCTGAGAAACTGGTGCCAGGCGACATTGTCCGATTGCGCTTAGGAGACATCATCCCAGCCGACGTAAAACTAATTGAAGGAGACTATCTTTTAACCGACGAATCTGCACTAACAGGCGAATCTCTCCCTGTAGAAAAACATCTCTCCGATATCGGATACGCAAGCTCCATCGTCAAACAAGGCGAAATGAACGCGCTCGTCGTCAACACCGCCGCTAAAACCTTTTTCGGCAAAACCGCCAAACTCGTAGAGATAGCCAAAACCCCAAGCCACTTCCAAAAAGCCATCAGCAAAATAGGCGATTACCTGATTTTCCTAGCAATAGGGCTCGTAGCAATAATTGTAATCGTCTCTATTTTTCGAGGACAAAACATCTTAGACATAATTCAGTTTGCATTGATCTTAACTGTTGCTGGGATACCTGCAGCACTTCCCGCAGTTCTCTCAGTCACCATGGCCGTAGGAGCCATAGCCCTCGCCAAAAAGGAAGCCATAGTCAGCAAATTAGTTGCAATCGAGGAAATGGCAAGCATGGATGTGCTCTGCTCAGACAAAACAGGCACTATCACCAAAAACGCGCTCACGATGGGAGGAACCAAACCTTATGGCGGATTATCAGAAAATGACGTACTATTCTTCAGTGCTCTTGCTTCAAGAGAAGAAGATAAGGATCCTATCGACGAAGCAATCTTGACTAAAACCAAGAGCACACCCGATATTGCAGCTAAAATTGAACACATCAAAGTAACCGGTTTTAAGCCCTTCGATCCAGTCATAAAAAGAACAGAGGCAACAGTGCAAGGAGAAGATGGAAGCCAGTTTAAGGTAACTAAAGGAGCTCCTCAAGCCATTTTAGCCTTGATCGAAGACAAGAAAGCAATCAACGACAAATTGACCCAAGATGTTAATGAATTTGCTAAAAAAGGGTACCGTGCTCTGGGCGTGGCTCGAACTGATAAGGAGAATAAGTGGCAATTTGCAGGCTTAATTGGGCTGTTTGATCCGCCAAGGGAAGATTCAGCTCAGACAATAAAGACGGCTCAATCGATGGGTGTTAACGTGAAAATGGTTACCGGTGACCACATAGCTATTGCCAAAGAAATCTCAAGCCAGGTAAACCTTGGAAACGATATTGTGTTGCCCGCTGCTTTTTTGAACAAGCCTGACAACGAGGCTCAACGCGTGGTTGAAGAGGCTGAAGGGTTTGCGGAAGTCTTTCCTGAGCACAAGTACCGCATTGTTGAGTTGCTCCAAGAAAAAGACCATGTTGTGGGGATGACGGGAGATGGGGTTAATGATGCGCCTGCTTTGAAGAAAGCTAACGCGGGTATTGCCGTTGAGGGCGCCACAGACGCTGCAAAATCAGCAGCAGCCATAGTTCTGACCAAGCCGGGTCTCTCTGTTATTATCGATGCGATTAAGGAAAGCCGCAAGATTTTCCAGCGAATGACGAATTACTGCACGTACCGCATCGCCGAAACCATACGGGTACTGCTTTTCATGACCGCGTCAATCGTCATTTTCAATTTTTTCCCTGTTACTGCTCTGATGCTTGTTTTGTTGGCGCTTCTAAATGACCTGCCAATCATGACGATAGCCTATGACAACGTGAAATATTCGGATA
>PLSP01000007.1 GCA_003165195.1 Candidatus Bathyarchaeota archaeon
TGCGCGTGCTAAGTATATTGTTATTTTTGATGTATTGTTATTTTTTGAACTTTGTTTTTAACTGTAGTAAAGGCAATCGCTTTTGGGAATAACAAGTGGGGATAAAGAAAACAAAAAAAACTGGCAAGTTGCCCATTATAAGGTGCATTTGCGGTTTTGAAATTCTTTTGCTTCCAGATTTAAATGCTATGGGGCAAGCAATTGAAGAACATGCTTTACGGCATCAAAATAAGTATAGTTTAACAGAAGAAGAAACTGACCTTCTTAAGAATAATTTGATTGCTCAGGTTTTTGACTTGGCTTCTGGCGCTAAAGATTTCTTGACTGATGGGCATACTCCGTCCTTAGGCAAAAGGTTTCGATGACCTTTAGCTAAGAAGTGAGAGAGTGGAGAAAGCTGACTTGCTGTAGTCTTTTTTTTCGACTAAGTCTTTTTTGAACTTTCGCGCTCGCTCAAGATGATCTTATTCGCTCTGGTTTTAGCGTGAGCGCTTAATCCTTCCTTCAATTTTGTTTCGTTATCATTCTCCATAAAAGCGGGGATAGCGAGCAACTAAACCTAATTGCCCAAGTTTTTACTATCTTTATTCAACGCTCAAGCTTTTATCCCTCGTAATATGTAAAAACTTATTTACCTGTAGGAAATTATGTTCCTCTCATGACAGAGCAAATCGAGGATGTCATAAAGGTTTCATCTAAAGGTCAAATTGTAATTCCCAGAGAGATTCGAAAAAAACTGGGAGTAAAGGGCGGCGAGAAGCTTTTAGTGCTTACTTGCGGCAGCGATATAGTGCTCAGAAAAGCTAAAGGAGTATCCCTTGACGGTTTAGGCGAGCGGATTGACAAAGTAGTCAAGGAAGAGTCTATTGATGTTGATAAGCTTGTGGCTGAGGCTGTCGCGTGGGCAAGAAAGTCAAAGTAGTTTTTGACACGAATGTTTGGATTTCAATCTTCATGGAGAAGATGCTCAGAGACGAGTTTTCGCGGGTAAAGACAGATCTAACAGTTTATATCAGTAAAGACATCGGGCTCGAAATATCAAAAGTTTTACAATATCCGCAAGTCGCCAAAATTCTAAAAAAGATAGGCATGAGCGAGAACGACGTTTTGCGAATTCTCGCAAACAACTCCAATAAGATTGAGACTAAGCTTAAACTGCACGTAATAAATGAGGATACTGAAGATAACAAGATACTTGAATGCGCCCTGGCGGCTGGAGCAGACTTTATAGTTTCAGGCGATAGGCACCTTCTTGCTATAGGCAAGTTCAGGAAAACCCGTATACTTACACCCAGAGAATTTTTCGACAGCCTCACCTGAACATACGTATCAAAAAAAGGTTACAATCTTTCCCTCGAGAACCGTAATCCTCTTGTGCGGATAATCAGCTCTCACTCAAGCACTTTTCGTAGGAACTTTTTTGCCTCAGGCATTGTATCTTGATGTTTTTTGCCTCGTCGATCCACCGTTGTCGCCATTCAGGCTTCAGATGCGTGTCCCATTGACTGTAAGCTAAGCCCGAACCCCGAGTTTTCTCAAGTTTCTGTAGACACTAAAAGTGGGAAAACCTAAATCGGTGGAATCATAACTTATTGTGGGAAATTTAATGAGTGAAACAACCGCAAAAATAGATGCGAAAGGTAGAGTTATGATTCCCAAAAACATCAGAAAGTCAGCCAAAATTAAGACAGGAACATACGTTAACATCAAGGCGACTGACACAACTATAATCATAGAACCTGCAGAATCCATAGCTGAAAAATATCGCGGTCTCTTCCAGATAACTAAATGGCCTGAAGACTTGGATGAATTTATAGTAGAGGAAACCCGAAAATGGTGGACAAATCACGCTACTACATAGATGTAAACGTTTTTGTCTATTGGCTTGGAAATCACCCAAAATACGGGCAAGAAGCGTTGAACTGGATAAAAAAATAGAAACCTCGCCACGAGGAGAATTTGTTACCTCAGCTTTAACGCTTTATGAAACACTAGTAATTATAAGTGGCTTAACAGGAAAGAACCTGAAAGACAAGAACTTTGTGCAACAAGTCATCGATGCTCTGACTAGCCTCAAAGGATTAGTCATCGAATCCCTTAGATCAGAAGATTTCAAAAAAGCAGCAGATCTGATGAATGAATTCAAACTTGACTACGAAGACTCATTGCATCTCGCCGTGGCAATAAGAACGAGTGCACAAAAAATAATCTCAAACGATAAAGACTTTGATCATACACAAATCAAAAGATCTATGTAGTCAATGCGAGCGCGAAGTTCAACATTTTTATATGTCGACCAATTAGTTGTTTCGCCTCTTACAAATCACTCGGAAAACTCATGTTTTCTCGGCAAGTTACCAACCCTTTATGGTGAATTGCATGGTGATACATATTATACATATGTACAAAAAAAGAGTTGCAATCTCGCTTTCGAGATCTAAAGATTTTTTCAATTCTTTTTATTTTGTAAAGTGCTTCTCTTGCACTTTTTGCAAAAATGTTCTAGCTTCTGGCATTAAGTTTTGCCATTGTTTTGCCTCGTTGACCCAATAATGTCGCCATTTATTATCAAGATGAATGTCCCATTGATTGTAAGCAGCGGCAAAGCTTCGGGCTTTTTCATCCAGTCTTTGCTTATTTTTTTGCTGCTCGGCTGTTAATTTTTTGAGTCTGCTCTTCTGGAATAAGTTTGCGTGAGTACCGAAAGAGATACTTCTCATATACTTCTTTGGTGATAAGCTGTTCTTGGTAAATTGCTTTCGTTA
>PLSP01000035.1 GCA_003165195.1 Candidatus Bathyarchaeota archaeon
ACTACCAAGAAACCAATGTCCAAGGATACTCAACCGGTTCTTAAATCCAAAGCAAACCTACAACCTCAGCATACATCCCCTTTTTCCGACCAATTTTATTAATCCCAATCACCACAAACAAAATTTTGAACTTGAATTCTTTTCAGTTTCTCCCCATTCGGCTATCTAATAGGCAGACATTGATCTTAAAGGGAAAAGACAAGCAATCATTTGTCTGCTTCAAAAAGTGAAATGCCTAAAAAAAGGACTGCTAAACTCAACGTTAAAGTTTTTAATGATCCGCTGCCATTGCCTCTTCTTCAACCAAATTCTACCGCACACTATTATTAATCAGAACACTGGACACAAAAGTTTCCAGGCAAAAGTATTCGGAATCCAAAACTCTAATGGTTAGCTTGGATATCTGAGTTTTAAAGTTTGGACTTTAATGGCTTCCATTTTCATGGTCGAATTGGATCTTACATCCCTGGATTACGGGTGAACCGGTAGACAAGCAATGGGGACCAATCGATGCTTCTTCAGGGCATAATTTTTCTTTGAGAGTTTTCAGGATAGACCTTAAGGCTTATGACGATAGTTTTAACTCTCAGACTTAAGCTTTGATAACAACAAAGAATTGTAGAACAAAAGAATGATCAAAATCAAAGATCGTCTTTTTTGTAATAAAAAACGAAGCCTGCGGATAGAATCTAAAAATTTAAAAAAAGAAAAAGATGCATTGAGATTGTTTCGATGCCTGTTTAAGATCCAACGGATACTGCAGGAGCAGAGTAGGCTTGAACGTTGCATTCTTGGTAGTACATCGCTTGTGCTGTGTAGAGCGTTATGCTTACGGTTAAGCCAATGTCGTTTACAGTGATGCTGTCTGGGTTTACTATGTAGATTAGCGCTGAATAACCTGATTTTAGAACCAAGTCGGTTTGTGCATAGTTGAAGGCGAATTTGTTTGCGTTGGGGAATGTGTCAGGTGTCAGAGATAATGATCCTGGTGTTACAGTTGAGGATGATGCTGGATCTGCGGCTGGGATTGTCAAACCGCTTAGGAAGCTCATGTCAGTTTGTACAGGCTGGTTTGTTATCGCGTAAACTATGAATTGTGGATCTGAAGCTGGAGTTTGGCCTTGCGCGGCTGTGTAAGATGTCCATGCGTTGTCTTGCCCTCTTACGGTTACTTTGCTGATGACTACGTCTCTACCGCCAGTGTTTATGACTTTAACTGAAGCTTGAGAGTATGTTGGGTCTCCTGCGGATGCAGTTGGGTTGAGCCATATGTGTGCGTCACTCAAAGAAAGACTTTCTTCTTGAACTCTTGTGCTGACGACGTTGATGGCGAAGTATGTTACGACGCTTGCCAACAGCACTGAAATAACTAGGATGATTAGTGTTGTTACGACTGTGCTTAATGCGTATTTGTTTTTCATTAATCGTTGGAAAGAATTGTAATTCATTTTTGTCACCTCCACTGATAAAGGTTTTTTTGCTGAGCAGTTTTGAGTTTTGAAGTTACGTTTGTGTTGTTCGTCATTTTTACTCACTCTTCTTGTCGGTAGGATTATGTTTTAGCTTATAAATGTCTTCTGTAGCGAGATTTAATACACCATATACTATTTAGAAAGCCACTTTTGAAATATGAATTCGTAATAGACGCAAAAAATACACAAAGAAAACAAAATGACCAAAACCATTCAATTTACACATCAAACACGAAAAAAGTTCAAAGTTTCTTGTTCTAAATACCTCCTACTTCATGTTCCAAAAGTATTGATTCAGTCTTCATAAGGTCAATATTACCCGTCGCATGCATTACATACAACCCCAAGGCTGGACCATATGCATTTCAAAAACAACCCCACGCAGATACTATCAGCGATTGCAATCGTAATGATAATTATCAGCCCATTTTTTATCGCCAAAGTATCCAGCCTGCAATTAACAACTACCACGGAATACACCAACAACGTATACACCTACATAAGCTCCACAGAAAACTACACTTACGTTGACAAACCAATCTTCCCAGTGCTAATCAACCAAACGCAGATACCTATCGACCAAAACTGGACCATCATCTGCCCGCTCCAACAAAACCACAATTACCACATTTACTGTATAGGCTCTTGGATCAATACATCGTCGGCTGCAAGCACAGACTACGATTTCTACGTTTATGGTCCAGATGGAAACTTGGTTAGTTCGCATACTGAATCGGCTGGTCTTCCGCCGCATTTAGGATCATCCACTGATGACCCCTTTTTTACCCCCTCTGAAACTGGCAACTACTCGTTTGTTATAAGCAATAATCCCTATGACAGCAAGGGGGCTCAGCAGGCGACTTTTATGATAATCGAGGATCTTCCAACTGACCAGTGGAACACTGGTTATCTTGAAGGCAACGATGTAAATTCAAGCTTGTACAATTCGTGGGCATACGAGTTTACCGCTAACGCGTCATATTTTCAAGTCTACGTTAATGTTCCATCAACTCTTGATGTGTACGAGGCTAGACTTTACTTAATGAGTACTGCGAATCCTTCAACCCTAAATTCAGTGCCGCTCCCGTGGGAACCGGGTTTATATGGAAACTTGAGCGGTTCGGTGGGTGGTTACAACTTTGACTCTGACGGTTACAGAGGAGTTGCGTATGCAAGCTGCGAATATAGTGGGCAACCAATGGTTCTCAGTTATAATTCAAGTAACCCCGGACTTAATCTGTATCATCTAGTGCTCATAGGGGAGTCCGGGTCGGGCAATGTTCAAATAATGATCAAAACCAATTTTGCAAATGGCACTTTGACGCCGGTAATTGCTCCCCAAGAACTCTATCCTAACACTCCAGCCAACATATCTTACACATCAAACAGCACCAGTTTACAGCAGGCACAGTTAACATATTCCACAGATAACTGGAACAACACCCAAGCAATCGACATGCAAATCAGCAACCAAACTTGCAATGCCACAATCCCAGGTCAGCCAGCAGGGTCACTTGTACAATACGAGATTGACGCAACAGACACGTTACAGAACAGTTTACAAACAACAGGAAGCTACACGGTCAAGGATCCAGCAACTGTGAATATTACTACAGTCAAAAGCCAATTCAAATATGGCCAAAACATCATAGTAAACGGAGCAGTAACCCCATCAGACTCCAACACAAGCGTGCAAGTGGAGTTTTTAACCGCTCGATCTATCCAACTAATCAATTGCACTACAACCAGTGACGGCCAGTTCAATGCAACCTACAAACCTAATGCATCTGGAACGTGGGAAGTCGACGCGACCACAAATGAAACCCAAATATGTTACAGAGGAGACAGCAACGAACTGCTTGTAACGGTTGCCCCTCCACCCGTGTACGTCAAATACTCTCTTTACTTCATCATCGGTTTTGCCGGCATAATTGGAGCTGGAGTGGCAGTTTGGTTTTTAAAGTTCAGGGGAAAATAGTTACCTAACCAGAGGCAGATATTTTATGGATGAGTTTATTGCTGCGTTGGACGAAAAGGACCTGAAAGAGGGTTCAATGAAGAAGGTTTCAGTTGAAGGCATACCTGTTTTGTTCATCAAGCAATTTGGTCAAATTTTCGCAATAGACAATCGATGCCCCCACATGGGCTGTGGCTTCTCAGGCGGAACTCTCGACGGCGCAGGTATCATCTGTCCCTGTCATGACTGGCGTTTCAATCTACGAACCGGCGAATTCGAAGATGATCCAACGATTAAGCTGGTAAAATTCGAGTATAAAATTGAGTCGGGCAAAATTTACCTGAAATTGCCTGATGACAAGTAATCACATCAATCTAGTGCTTTCAGTTGCATGATTTTACTATCTAAGAGTAGAGTCCCTCTCTGATTGTGGTCTACTTTGTTGGGCATCTGACTGTTTGATTTTTATATATGAATTCTTTGCAGAAATCCCAGAAGGCCTCTGAAACTTTGAGTGCAGATCTTTTGGGCTTTACCATGTAGAGCTTTCTTGGGTTCGTTGCTTCTTTTATCTTGACAATTTTTAGTAAGCCTGCTGCCTGCGCTTTCGCAGCGGCGATTGAGGAGATAACGCTTATTCCACGTCCTTCCGAAACGGCGGTGATAACTGATTCTGTGCTGCCAAGCTCCAAAGAAATCTTCAACTCCGCCAGCGGAAACTTGTTTGTGATAAGTAGGCGCTCGATTTCTTTTCGTGTACCCGATGTTTCCTCACGGTTGATGAATTGGTAATTGTTGATTTCTTTTAGTTTAACGGTTGCCTGCGTTGCTAATTCATGGTTGCAGGGGACAATAAGGACAAGGTCTTCCTCCCCTACTTGGATGTAATCAAATTTATTCTCAAACCCTTGTATAGTTCCAACCGCTGCAAAGTCAACATTGTTGGCTTGTAGGCTGTTGAGGCTTGTCAGGCTGTCTTCCGCTTTGATTTTGAATTTTACGTTTGGATGTTGCTTTTGGAATTCAGCGATTAAACTTGGAATAATATGTTCCTCAGGGATGGTACTGGCTGCGATTTTTATGGTTCCTGAGAGGTCTTTTTTGGCTGAGGAAATTTTAGCCTTTGTATCTTGGGCTTCTTGGAGAATTTTTTCAGCGGTCTCTTTTAGCATCACTCCTGCGTCTGTTGGATCCACGCCGTTTGTGGCTCGCTTGAATAGTTCTGCGTCGAAGTATTCTTCTAACGCTGCAATGTGGTGGCTTATTGTACCTTGGCTTGTTCCAAGCTCTTTTGCCGCCGCTGAGAAACTGCGGGTTCTTGCCACAGTTAGGAATGTTTTGAGGTAATCGAACCGTATGGTCTCCATGCTTTCTGAACCTCTTAGCTGATTCAGTTTAGAGGCTTGTGTGTTATTTGCTTTTTGTTTGGAAAAGCCTTAATATTACTTTTTTTAATAGATACTATTCAGTAATTTGAGGTTGGAGCATTTGGCAACATTCACTATAATAATTTATGAAGCACCATACGCAAAAGAGCGCGCACTATCTGCGCTGAGATTCGCATGGACCTGCGATGTTGAAGGACACAAAGTGAAAATCTGGCTGTTTGAAAACGGCGTGTACCTAGCCAAGAAAGGACAAAAACCCGCCCAAGGCCTAACCAACTACGGTCAAATGCTTGAAGACCTCCTGAAAGGCGGCACCGAAGTCAAAGCCTGCATCGTCTGCTGCGACGCCCGCGGCTTAACCCAAACCGACCTACTTGACGGCATAAAAATCGCAACTATCCACGAACTCGTCGAATGGACAACTAACAGCGACAAAGTTGTCACCTTCTAGGCGTCTCAATTGGAACCCGAAAAACTTGACGTTAAAGGAAAAATGTGCCCTATGCCAGTGGCGTTCACCAAACGGAAGCTGGAGAGCATGGCTTCTGGGCAGCTGCTGGAGGTTGTTGGTGAGGGTGAGTTGGAGTTTGATAATGTTCAGCGGTGGGTGAAGAATAATGGGCATGATGTTGTTGAAGCGTCGAAGACGGGCGCTGAGTTTAGGGTTTTAATTCGGAAACGCTGAGCAGCCATCATTTTTTCTAATAAATAATATAAGAAATGTTAATAATGCCGTTCGATACACCATTTTCCAACGGCATGTGAATAAAATGGCAGAAAAATATGAACAAATGTGGAAAAACCTAGGAATGGACCTTGAGAGACACGGCCAACTCCTAAACGGCTTAGGACAGTATTATGGCAGCGCAGTCATGTCCCAGAAGAACAGGCCCAAAAAAATGGATTACTTTGACTTCGTCGTCTCTGAAGTTCACGGCTTAAGAATAAAAGAACTCAACGACCTAAGAGCCCAAGGAAAAAAGGTAATCGGCGCATTTTGCATTTACGCGCCAGAAGAACTTGTCTACGCAGCCGACTCAACAATGGTCGGTTTATGCGGCGGCGCAGACTTCTCAGTCCCCGACGCAGAAGCAGTTCTTCCCCGAAACCTCTGCCCCCTAATCAAGTCCTTTTACGGGTTCAAAATAAATCGCACCTGTCCATACTTCCAATCCAGCGACCTCGTCGTTGGAGAAACAACATGCGACGGCAAAAAGAAAGTCTACGAACTCCTCAACGAGTTAGTTCCAACTTACGTGCTTGAAGTTCCCCACAAACCAGACACCAAGCAAGGCAAAGAATTCTGGTTCAACGAACTGCAAGCGTTCAAAGCAAAAATCGAAGAAGTCACAGGCAACCAAATAACGCCTCAGAAACTAAAACAAGCCATCGAACTCATAAACGCCAAACGAGCAGCACTCAAACGCCTCTCTGACCTGCGTGCAGCGTCGCCCTCCCCAATCAGCGGTTTAGATGGGCTACTTATCAACCAAATTAGTTTCATGGATGATGTAAAACGGTTTACAGCAAAGGTTAACGAACTCTGTGATGAACTGGACCAGCGTAGAAACGACGGCGTAGGCGTTGCAAGCAAAGATGCCCCCAGGCTGATGATTTCAGGATCACCTATGGCTGTTCCCAACTGGAAAGTACATACCATTGCTGAGTCGGTTGGCGCAACAGTAGTGGTTGAAGAAAGCTGCGTTGGAACAAGATACTTCACTGACCCAGTCGAACCCAAAGGCGAAAGCCTCAATGACTTGATTTGGGCAATCGACGAGAAATACTCCAAAATCCCCTGCGCATGCTTTACACCAAATGACCGCAGAATCGACAGCATTAAACAGCTTGCTAAACAATTCAACATCGACGGCGTAATCTACTATACATTGCAGAACTGTCACGACTACAATGTCGAAGGGGTAAAAGTGGAGCGAGCACTAAAGGCACAAGGCTTACCGATGCTAAAGATCGAGACAGACTATGCAACTGGCGATTCAGAACAAATAAAAACCAGAATCCAAGCGTTCCTAGAAATCATCCAAGGGAAACAATAAACCCTTCTCCAATTTTCAACAATTTTAAATCATCAGCTCACCATTATGTCACATCAGAGACTAAATGGAGGAAATTAAGGTTTGACTTACAGGTTAACCAAAGCTGTTCCTGTACATGGCTGCAGCTGCAAGCTCCCCCAATACCAGCTGGGCAGGCTACTGGAAAACGCGGGATTATCAACGGGTTTTGGTGAAGAAGTGCTGGCTGGCCCGTGGGAAAACAGCAGCGTTGTAAAAATCGCAGATGGCATCGCTGTTTTGAATACGCTGGATTTTTTCACTCCCATGGTTGATGAGCCAGAGATTCAAGGAAGAATAACTGGTAGTAACGTGACAAGCGATATTTACTGTTTAGCTGTTACAAAGATAGTTAGCGTTTTGTCGATTATGGCTTATCCAGAAGATATGCCTGACGAGTTAGCTGTGGGCATGCTGAAGGGGTTTGGCGATTTCTGCCGTGAAATGGGCGCACCAGTGGTGGGTGGACACACAATTCGAAATCCGTGGCCTATCATCGGCGGTGCAGCCACAGGAATTGGCGACCCCGAAAAAATCGTTTACACCAAAGGCGCCAAGGAAGGCGACCGCCTTTTTCTGACCAAGCCACTTGGAATTGCACCTGCCATGGCCGCATATCGGTTGGGCAAAGAGGCGGAGGGGCAAGATCTGCTCAAAGATGTTCCAGAGGACTTGGTGGAGGCAGCGGTTAACGGAGCCATAAATGGGATGATTACGTCAAACAAGTCAGTCGCTGAAGCCATGCAGAATGCTCCAGTACATGCAGCCACCGACGTTACAGGTTTTGGTCTTAAAGGTCATGCCGAAAACATGGCGGTTCTTGGCAAAGTAGATATTGTCATTGACAAGTTGGCAGTGATTCGTGGGACTCCTGTGTTGGCGGAGCTTTTCGGCTATCCATTGCTGACTGGTGAAGCAAAGGAAACAGCAGGCGGCATGCTCATAGCGGTGGCCAAAGATGACGTAGATGATCTGTTGAGCGAACTGGACAAGCGCAAAGTCAGGCATTTTGAAGTTGGCTATGTTGTAAAAGGCAACGGCAACGTTGACGTTCTAAAAGACGCTAAAGTCACTGAAGTGTAGTATTATTCACCTAACTCAGGTTCAATAAGTACAAAATGTTTTTCGTGATAACTTAGCTGTCTTAAGCTTTCAGTTCAGTATAATATATATTGGCTAAACAACGTACTTACTGACTATAACGTCTACGTATAATGAGGGAAAAACCTTTGGAGTTAGACCGAAAAATCATGTCTGCAGGCAAATCATCGCTCGTTGTCTCACTTCCTAAAGAATGGATGCAACTAAACGAACTAAAAAAAGGCGACACAGTTTCATTCAGCATTCAACGAGACCGTTCATTAGTTATTTCCCCAAGCAATTTCAAAAAGTCTGCGCCCAAAGAGATAACGTTGAGCATAAACGAAAATGATGAAGAAATTTTGATTTCTCAAAAAATCCTCGGTGCTTTCTTGAATGGGTATACAGGCATTATGCTTACCTCAGAGAACATTTTCACCGTGCCTCAAACAAAAGCTATCCGCAACATGGCTGGCAGGCTCTACATGCGAGTCATGGAAGCAGATTCAAAATGCGTCTACATTCAAAACTTAATGGACGAATCGAAAGCATCGCTTGAGCAAGCAATACAGCGAATGCACATGATTTCACGCTCAATGTGCGAGGGAGCCATAAATGCGCTGAAAAACGGCGACATAGCATTAGCTAAATCTGTTTTTTCGCTTGATGACGACGTTGACCACTTTGCATTCTTCATACTTAGAATCCTGCGCAACGCTGCCCAAGACCCACATTTAGCAAAGGAAATACATGTTGACCCAGTCGACTGCATGGATCATCAAACACTTGTGTACCGCATGGAATACGCTGCAGATTACGCCGCCGACATAGCTAGACACTTAGTAATGCTTAATGGTACTCATCAAAAAATTCCAGAAGAAGTTTTGGCGCTTATGATCAGCGGCGGAACAGAAGCTGTAGACCTTTACGTTAAGGCAGTTGAAGCGTTTTTCGCAAAAGATGTGTGTGCCGCGGTTGAAATTATGAAGCATGAGCCGAGAATGGAAAAATTTGAAGTGGAAATAGCATCCAAATCATTTACAGGACCACAAAAAAGCGCTGAGCTCGTCTGTGCAATATGCTCCATACGAGACAACATAAAGAGAATTTCACACTGCGCCTTTAGCATCGCTGAAATATCGGTTAACAGAGCCTTCAAAATGGCTAATCCGTAACCCCAGGATAACCAACAGCAACAGCATAAAAGCAATCTTTGGTTTAGGTCGCTGCTTTAGAACGCAAAGGGTCAAGCGATACTTGTCTTTTATTCTTTTCACTTAGATACCGATGTATGCTTTTTGCAGCTATTTTGCCTGAGCCCATTGCGCTTATAACTGTTGCTTCGCCCGTCGCTATATCGCCGCCGGCGTAAACAGCCTCCAAACTGGTTTTTCCCGTCTGTCTATCAATCGCTATTATCCCACCGCTTAAGGTTACCAGACCCTTTGTTGTTCCCTGAATTATCGGATTAGGGGTACGTCCAATTGCAACAATCACCGTATCAACATCCATAACTGCTTCGGACCCCTTAACTGGAACTGGGTTTCGCTTGCCCAAAGCATCAGGGGTGCCAAGCGCCATAGACACATATTCCATACCCTTAACTTTACCCTGCTCATCACCAACGAACCGAGTGGGAGCAACCAAAAACTTGAAGACTATCCCCTCTTCTTGGGCGTTTGAAATTTCCTCAAGTCGAGCAGGCATTTCTTCTCTGGATCTACGATAAACTATGCAAACACTGTCAGCGCCCAACCGCAGAGCACATCTTGCAGAATCTAAAGCCACGTTACCGCCGCCGATGACAACAACGTTCTTGCCTACGTGTATGGGAGTTTTAGACTTTGGAAAATTGTAGGATTTCATCAAGTTAACACGGATCAAAAACTCGTTCGCAGAGTAGATGCTGCTCAAGTTTTCCCCGGGTATGCATAGAAACTTTGGTAATCCAGCGCCGGTTCCTATGAAAACCGCGTCAAATCCCTTCGCGAATAATTCTTCAACCGTATGCAATCTACCAATTAAAGCGTCCGTTTGTAGCTCAACGCCTAATTTCTTTATGCAGTCAACCTCAGTTTGAACAATCCTTTTAGGCAAACGAAACTCAGGAATCCCGTAAACTAATACGCCTCCTGCAACGTGAAGCGCCTCGTAGACCACAACCTTGTACCCTAACTTAGCCAAGTCGGCAGCAACTGCTAATCCTGAGGGACCTGCACCAACAACAGCCACTTTTTTGCCATTGAAAGACCCTGCAGGTTTATCATCAATGCCAGTAGCCAACTCAAGGTCAGCAACAAACCGTTCAAGTCGTCCAATCGAAACCGCCTCGCCTTTTTTGCCTAAGACACAGTGTTTTTGGCATTGCTGTTCTTGAGGGCAAACTCTGCCGCAGATAGCAGGTAAACTGTTTTTCTGCTTTACCTTTAAGATGGCTTCCCGGTACTTTTTCTCCTTTACCAATTTTATGAATCCAGGAATATCCACACCAACTGGGCATCCCTTTACACATTGAGGTCTTGGACAAGTGAGACACCTTGATGCTTCTGCTAGGGCTTGCTCCTCCGAGTACCCCAGTTCAACTTCCAAGAAATTCTTTACCCGCACTATTGTATCTTGCTTTGTAATTGGGACAGCTTCCAAGCGATTGTGAACCTTGTTTTCATCAGCTATTGGTTGTGGCATGTACAAGGTCTCCCAAAATTCTCTGTTATCTGTGAAGTAAGCTTTTCTTCATTTGAGTAGCTTCTGAGCCTAAGAATTAATTCTTTAAAGTTGACTTGGTGGGCATCAAACTCTGGGCCTTCAACGCATGCGAAACGTATTTTGTCTGCAACAGAAACTCGACAGGCACCGCACATGCCCATGCCATCCACCATAATGGGGTTCAGGCTAACAATGGTTTTTATGTTTTGAGGTCGTGTGGCTTCGGATACCGCATTCATCATCATCGGTGGCCCTACGGCATAAACGACGTTAAAGCTGGAACTTTGTGCAATCAATGTTTTTAAAACGTCAGTGACAAACCCTTTTTGTCCCTTTGAGCCATCGTCTGTTGTAATATAGAACTGGTCGGAAACAGCTTTCATTTCATCTTCTAAAATGAAAAGATCTTTGTTTCTTGCGCCCATTATGGTTGTTACTTTGTTTCCAGCTTCATTCAACGTCTTAGCGATGGGGTAAGCCGCCGCTGTTCCAACGCCGCCGCATACTACAGCCACTTTACCGTAATTTTTTATGTCACTTGGGTTTCCTAAGGGACCTGCCAAATTCTGTATTTTGTCACCCACTCGAAGCTCACCTAGCTCGATTGTTGAGAAGCCCACTTCTTGAAATATGAGGGTGATTGTGCCCTTGGTTTTATCCCAAGTGGCTATGGTTAGGGGTATTCTTTCGCTATTTGCATGTGTTTTCAATATCACGAATTGGCCGGCTTGGGCTTTTTGAGCGATATCGGGTGCATATATTGCTATTAGTTTTACTTGAGGGTTTAATTTTTGTTTTTGTGTTATTTGATATTGTTGAGTTGGTGTGTTTTCCTGCATTTTTTGCTCCCCGTTCTCTTAAACAACAAGTACAACTCTTACATGTACTTACTGTAAGTACGATAAGTACTAATAGATAAGCGTTGTGCGCGTGGAAACATATCGCAATCAACCAAAAAAAAAGGCGCTAAGCTTATNNTAAGTGGCTTCAACCAGCTAACTACCAGTAGTGACCAATCTTGCCCACCCTCAAATACGCAACAAAACTCTGGATGGTAAACGAGAAAGGAGAAGCAGTCTTCGGAGACGGCTTAGCAGAACTTTTAGAAGAAATCGACAAATGCCACGCCATATTGGAAGCATCAAAGAATCTTGAAATGTCCTACCGCTACGCCCTACACAGGATCACTCTTGCAGAGGACAGGCTCGGGCAACTTCTGGTTAAACGGGTGCATGGCGGGGCGAATGGCGGCGGCTCGTCAGAGGTTACGGATTTTGGGAGGGATTTGGTTGTGCGGTTTCGCAATGCTCAGGTGGAGCTTGACAAGGTTTTGTCGAAGATGCCTTGAGATATCGTTAGCTTTTTGTTTTTGTTTTGACTGCTGAGTTACAGCTTCTTTGGCTGTTTTTTGGCGGAAATGTTTATATGGGAAAATTTGATCGATATGACTAAATTGTTATATCGAGGAATAAATGGAATGAACACAAAATACATCGCAATAATTTTAGCATTCGTAATCATAGTCGCTGCAGTAGTAGGCTACCTAGCCTACGCTGGAGCTTTCTCGGCAAATTCCAATGCCCCAGCGCCTACACCTACCGAAACCCCTATGCAAACTGCAACCCCCTCGCCAACAGCAACAGCTTCAACTTCCCCAACTAGTACACCCACGGCTTCCCCAGTAATCACAGCTTCTCCTTCGCCATCTCCATCTCCAACACCGACCCCTGTACCCACTTATGCGCCCTCCAGCCTAACAGTTTTTGCAGCATCAAGCTTAACTAACGTCATCGCAAACATGAGCACAGCATTCCAAAACCAATACAACTGCAAAATCACAGTTAATTCTGGCTCATCGAGCACACTAGAACAACAAATCGTTTTAGGCTCACCATGCGACGTTTTCATGTCAGCTGACACCAAATGGACTACAGCACTCAACAGCTCAGGATTATTGTATAATAACAACGCGACAACGTTTACCACAAACAGCCTCTGCGTAATCCTTCCACCAGGCAACCCCGCTGGAATCACATCAATGGCAGACTTAGTTAAACCGGGAGTAAGACTTGTAGTAGCAGCACCAACAGTCCCAGTAGGCTCATACACAAACACCACAATCTGGAAAATTCAATCAACATGGGGCAACTCAAGCAGTCCACTCTACCAAGGCACCGCTTACCAAAACTACAACGCTAGCTTCTACGGTAACGTAAAATCATATGAAACAACCGATGAAAACGTTGTCGGAGACATTGGACTCAATACAGGTTCATATGACGCTGGAATCGTGTTTGTCTCTGATTGGGCATACGCCAACATGACAGGTTCAGGAGTCCAATTCATGGCAATAGACCCAGCAGTAAACACTGTCGGCAACTACGGCATAGCAGTAATCGGCGGAACAACCAATGCAAACATGGCGCAGATATTCATGAATTACTGGAGCACAACCACGGGGCACACTCTACTAAAACAATTCGGGTTCGGACAATAAAAGTGCATATATTAATCACTTCTCCACCCCTTTTTTAATTAATCAAACGGTGCAAAAGTATTGAAGCACAGCTTCGTCAAATCGTTATCAGACAAAATCATAATTGTAATTCTCATTCTAATTGTATTGACCTATTTTCTTTTTGTTTTCGTTCCAATTTTGGCGATTTTTCTACGAATTGAGCCAAGTCAAGTTAACGCTCAGCTACATAACGCTGGAATTATAGAGGCTATAAAACTTAGCTTATTTACAGCCGGTGCATCGACTTTGATTGCTTTTGTTTTGGCGGTACCTACGGCTTATTTTATGGCAACGAGAAATTTTCCCGGAAAAACAATTCTCGATACCATAATTGATTTACCTATTGTGTTGCCGCCTGCCGTAGCGGGTGTAGCACTGCTATATGCTTTTGCGCCAAGAGGACTTCTAGGTCCCATATTTAACAGGTTAGGATATATTTTACCAGGAAGCACATTGGCAGTAATTATTGCTGAAACTTTTGTGGCATCTCCGTTCCTCTTGCGATCAGCAAAAACGGGGTTTGAAGCCATGGATAAAGACGTTATTAACAGCGCCAAAATGTTAACTAGCAGCCGCCTTAGGGTTTTTTTCACAATCAGCCTTCCAATGACAATGCGGGCCATAATTTCAGGCACCATGATGACGTGGGCAAGGGCGCTGGGCGAGTTTGGTGCGACCTTGATGTTTGCAGGAAACCTACCTGGCGTAACCCAGACGATGCCGCTTGCAATCTATGTATTCCTTTATTCAGACCCGTTAGCAGGTGTTATGTTATCCATCATCTTAATAGCCATAGCATTTGGCATTCTTATCACCATTAAACTCATAGAGCAGAAAAGGTTCAGGCAAAAGAAATGATCAAGATCACATCAGTTGGGAAATCTTTCGGCGAAAAAAAGGTTTTAGAAAACCTCACTCTTGAGGTAAAAAAAGAGGAAATCATATCTTTACTCGGTCCAAACGGCTGCGGAAAAACAACCCTATTAAACATTCTCTCAGGTTTAACAAGGCAAGATGCAGGCGACATTTACATCGACGATGTTTTAGTCAGCGGAAAAGCAGGAACAGGAAAGGTACATTTTAAGCCGTCAGACCGCAAAATTGGCTACGTCTTCCAAACTACTTCACTTTTCCCACATATGCGAGTTAAAGACAACATAGCGTACGGCTTAAAGGCACAACAGTTACCCAGAAAGGAAGTTAAAAAAAGAACTGAAACCCTCTTGGACTTTGTAGGGCTCAGAGAATACGCAAAGTTTTACCCCAGCCAGCTCAGCGGAGGACAAAAGCAACGTATTGCGTTGGCAAGGTCGCTAGCGACGGAGCCGCAAGTGCTTCTTTTAGATGAGCCTGTTTCAGCTGTTGACCCTCAGCTACGGGAGTCTTTCAGGGTGGAACTCAAGAATTATTTGCAGGCGCTCAAAATTACGGTAGTGTATGTTACTCATAATTTATCTGAAGCTTTTGTCATGTCGGATAGGATAGCGGTAATGGGTAACGGGCACATTGAACAAATAGGAATCAACACGGAAATTTACGATAAACCAACGTCATCATACGTCGCAAAATTTTTGGGAATCAATTCGTTCAAAGGAAAAGCCCTTAAGACCGTTGCTGGAGTGACGGAAATCGAAGTAAATGGAGTCCAAATGAAAGCCGCTACATCACCTTGTCTAGATGGAAAGAAAGTGATTGTCACAATTAAACCCGAAAACATTATTGTTTCCAAATCAGCTGACCCCGATTTTAAGGGTGCGCCAAACAATGCTATTGAAGGCACAATAACTGAGATGGTTCAGATGCGTTCAAACGCGCAGGTGACAATCGACGCAGGATTCCAGTTAAAAACAAGGATTCCGCTTAGCGAAGTAAAAAACCAGGTTATCAGCGTAGGAGACAAAGTACACGTGTTTTTCAGTGTCGACGCTTTAAATGTCTTCGCAGATACTGAAGGCAATTAGAGCTTTTCAACCAAATCAGCTAGTTTCCCAGCTTCTGTTAAACTTTTGAATATTGGCAGCTTGAGCTGTGTCGCTTTCGCAGTTTCCACCTCTGACTCAACTATCAAGCCCGAGAGGGCAATGGCTGAACCGTCATTGTAGCTTTCTGCTTCCTGCAGGGTTTTGGCAGCAATTATTTTGGGAACTGCTGCTTCGTGTTCGAAGCCCTCTAAAATAACGTAATCAAGCCCCTCAAGATAGGGCAAAACTTCAGCTATGCTAAGCCGCCTTTTAATGAAAACAACGGTTTCGTCGCGTGGAACGGCAACGATGACTTCGGCCCCTGCTTTGCCGTACCTGTCAGTTTCAGTGGCAGGTGTATCCAAAGTTTGAATCCTCACCATCTCCTTTGCTGCGGCCACCCGGTACCCCGCGACTTTTAAGTTCAGCAATCAAATGCTCAACGATGGTGGTTTTGCCTGAATGTTTCCCGCCTACGACCGCAACAAGACGTGTCAACGTATGTGCCCCATCAGCTTTTACATTTATGAGTCATATATTGTTTAAGCACTCAATCTGGCAGTGTTTTCCTCAAAAGTTTAAGTGGCTTATTAAAATAGAAGTTGGAAACTTGCTGATTGTCCCCTTTCGGATTTTACCAGGCTTCTTAAATTAACTTGAGTTGTTATGCATTGCATAAAGAGCTGCGTCGAGAATTAGTTCGTTGGTGTTGTCGCCAAGTCCTGGAAGGGGATTCCCGCTGTCGTCAACGCCGTTAGCATAACCCTTTGAAGGATTAGGGATATTTTTTTCTAGAAAAATAACGGTGTTTCGTGCGTATGTTGTGTTGTAGAGTGCAAGGAAACTGTAGGCTACTTTGGTGTAAACGATTGGGTTAATGTTGTAGTATATGTTTTGGGCGGCGTTGGTTATTTTCCAGGTGCTGCCATTGGGGGCAACTATCCACTCGTAAATGTAGTTACTTGTGAAACTGTTTCCTTCGCTAAAAGCAACGTATTGGTTTGTCGCATTGTAGTATGCTTCATGGGCAAGGTAGACTTGGTTCATCAAATTCAACAGTCTGCTGTCAGTGTTGTTGGCTTCGTAGATTGAACAGAGCAAAGGATCACATGTTATAGGTGCATCAGGCAAGGTGACATTGTAAGTTGTTATGGTTGGAGAATTGTCGATGTTGTTGAGTATTGTATTGGGAACATTGCCGAGTTCTTGAGGCCAAAAACGTGCAAATCCGCTATCAATATAGTAACTGTAGATACTGTTTGAGCCTGCACCCGCCTCGATGTTCGGAACCAAGGCGGCAAAGTTCGAACTATTACCATACGTGTTGTAAACAAAGTTGTCGATGCGCTGAGTCCAACTGGAGTTGTAAGCTATCAGATTGCTTAGTGCAAGAAGCAATCTCCCAGTGTCAGCTACATCTACAATAAATGTTGATTTATCAGACATTGAGGCGTAATCTTTTCCTGTTGTTGCGTCATAGAACCAGAACGGATACCCCGTGGTTTCGTTCAGAGGTCTGTTTTCTAGAAAGTTAACGACCTTCTCTAATCGTGCATTTGAACCCCAATCTCCTTCGGTACTTATCAAACCAATTTTCTGCGCCTCAATAATAGCTTGAATGTAGGAGCCTAAATCCCAAGCGGTAAAAGCCTTAAAGGAAACGTCTCCAGCGTACGGAAGCCCCGTGTTTGGGTCAACACCTACACCCGGCTGAAAATACGCCCAAGCATTTACAGCTACTTGTCTCCAAACTGAACTGTTGATAGCTGTGGAAGATTCAATTAAGCTTGACTGATCTTCACCAGGGAACCACTTGGAAAAAATCGATTCCCCTCGCAAAAAAGCGAAAAAGGAAACTAACACGATAGCGACAACTACAATTGCTATCAAGATCTTTGCTTTTCTACCAAAACGCAATTGACGCTGCTTCAAAGAGCCACTTCTCCTCCGGCTTGAAGTGAGGCTTCTAAACCAACAAGTTCCATGAAGGGCTGACAGCAGTCTTTGACTAATAGCTTTTGTTTAATGAACAAAGCTAAACGGTTTCATTTAGTTGGAGCAGTTTTGCAGGGAGTACAGTGCAGCGTCCAGGATTAGCCCGTTTGTGTTGCTGCTCACTACTGGGACATAATGCCCGTTGTTGTCGACGCCTTCGCCATAGCCATCCGTGGGAGCAGGAAGGGTTCTTTCAAGATACGCTGTTGTATCTAGGGCAAAGGTTGAGTTGTAGAGCGCCAAGAAGCCGAAAGCAACTTTGGTAAAGATGACGGGAGTGGGAGTAATAGGTTGACCATTAATTGCGGTTATCTCCCAGGGTTTGCCGTCTGGGGCAACTACCCATTCATAGATAAATTGGCTGGAAAAGCCGTTTCCTTCGCTTGCTCCAACGTATTTGCCTGTTGTTTTGTAGTAGGCTTGGTGGGCAAGGTAAACTTGATTCATCAGTTGTGGAAGAGGGGTGCCTGAGTTATTTAATTCAAACATTGCGGTAAGCATCGGTTCAACGCTTATTGCTACATCAGGCAAGGAAACGCCGTTTACAGTTACAGTTTTGGCGTTCCCAATATTGCGAAGAATAGCGTCAGGAACGCCGCCCAGTTGCTGAGGCCAAAAGCTTGCATAACCGCTTACAAAGTAGTAACCGTAAAAATCGTTTAAGTCATTGTCCGCCAAAATGCCGGGAATAAGGGCCGTGTAGTTGGAGCGTCCGTAGAGGACGATGTCGTCTATTTTTTGGGTTAGGCTGCAGTTGTAGGCTTTAAGGTTGTTGAGTGCAACAAAGAGGCGCCCCGTGTCAACAATGTCCACTGGCGCTGTGGCAGTGTCTGACTTTGAAGAGAGGTCTTGTCCATTTGTCGCATTATAGAACCAGAAGGGGTAGTTAGTGGTTGTGTTAAGCGGGCAGGTTTCTAGAAAAGTCAGGACTTTGTCAAACCTTGCTGTGGAGCCCCACGGGCCATCGGTGCTTACCAACCCTATTTGCTGCGCGTCTATGACGGCTTGAATGTACACACCAAGATCCCAACCTGTAAAAGCCGTGAAATCTTTGCCGGAAGCGTAAGGCAACCCCGTATTAGCATCCACGCCTACGCCAGGCTGATAATATGCCCACGCATTAACCGCAACTTGCATCCAAACAGAACTGTTAAAAACTTGAGCAGACCCGCCTGCACCTGGACCGCCTCCGACAGAGAAACCAAGCCACTTTGCCAGCGGCGACACCGTTTGATTAGGCAAAACGGCAAATAGGGAAAACAAAAGAACCAACACGATAACAAGCACCAATACCAACTTTGCCCTTTTGCCGAAATGCCGATAGCGCCTTGTCGATACAGTCTTCTGACCTTCGAGAGTGAAGTTTAAAACATTAAGTCGGACCAGGCGAATTTTCCTTTTGTTTTGGGTCATACTACGCAGCTTTTAGATGTTAATTAGGCTGATTGATAAGAATGGTTTAATTTAAAATTATGTTGAAAAACCTATTTTTTCGGTTGGTTGCATTGTGAAAGATGTTATTGCATTCTTTGGCAGGTCACTAGTAGTTAACTAATTGTTTGTTTTAAGGTTAACAACGGAAAAAGCAGGCGCAATTTATAAAAACAAAGTAATTAATTCTCAAAGGGAGCGTATGCGATTATGGTTTTGGTTGTTGCCGCCGTCGGGGTAAGCGGGTCGGGAAAAACAGTTACATTGGAGTATTTGATTGGACACTTGTCAGCTGAAGGCTTCAGGGTCGGCTCGATAAAGCACGTCCATCACATGGGATTCACCATGGACAAAGAGGGCACTAACACGTGGAGGTATGCCAAAGCAGGAGCCAAAACCATTGTAGCAATCTCCCCTGAAGAAATAGACATAATCAAGAAAACCACACTTGAACTAAACAGCCTCGATCAAGTAACAGCCCAGATTGAGCAGGAGGATCTAGATGTCGTTTTCATCGAAGGCTTCCACCGCTTAATCGCCAAAAGAGTGGATACGCCGAAAATCATCACTGCCAAAGATCAAGCGGGGCTAGAGCAAACGCTCCAAGGAACGGTGGAACCAATACTAGCCATAGCAGGAGTAGTTGCCAAGAACTCTTCGGATGCAAGCTACCGCAACATTCCCGTAATAAAAGTTCCTGAAGATGGACAAAAACTTGTGGATATGGTCAAAGCCCTATTACCGCAAGCCAAAACCAAAAAAACGGAAAACTAAGGAAGATTTCCCATGACTCGGCGGGCTGCACTTATACTGGCAGGGGGCACAGCTCGAAGATTCCAAACGCAAAACTCAGCGTGGGAAGACAAAGCCCTCGCAATTTTGGCTGGTAAACCTCTTTTAATTCATGCGATTGAGAGAGTCAAGGGACTCGTGGACGAAGTTGTAGTTTGCGTTAATGATGAACGGCGGAAGGAAAAATACAGTCAAGCTCTTAGAGAACAGGGCTTACTAGGTGTATGCTTGGTGGTTGATGAGAAGTGCGGCATCAGCGGTCCCACCGTAGCAATTATGTCTGGTTTGAAAGCCGTGAAAACAGAGTTTTGTTTGACGCTGCCCTGTGACATGCCTTTTCTTGAGCCCAAAGTCGCCGAGGTCATGTTCCATGAAGCAGAGGAGTTTGATGTTGCTACTCCAATGTGGCCTAACGGCAGGCTTGAAACTTTGCTAAACGTGCTCAGGCGGGACAGCGCAATAGAAATCACCCAGACGCTTTGCAGCCTCAACCATCCCCGCTCAGACGACATCCAACGAGGCGCCGGCAAACTACTTCTCATCTCCCCAGTGAACCATATCCGAACCCTTGATCCAGACCTCAAAAGCTTTATCAACATAAACTCAAAACAAGACCTCAAACGTCTGCAAACCCGACGTGCTCATGGCCTAGTCACCGAAGACCGGCGGCTAAGTCTGGGGGATTTGTTGGTTTCCGATTTGCACATGCTTCGAGATGGGACAAAAATGCTTGCTGAAGGCAAATTTGAGGAGGCTCAAGAGGCTTTTGCAATGTGTGTATGTAAATTTGGGTGTGCAGGATCTTTTTTTTGGGCGGGGGCAAGCGGAGAAAAATTGGGTGAGACGCTTCTTAAGATGTCGCAAGAATTAGGCGGCAAAGTGGGAGCAGAACTGGATCTTGAGGGCAAGGAAGCCTTCGTGGAAGCAGCGAATAATTACCGAATAGAAGCTGAAATGTACGAAGAGAACAGTTGCCGGCTACTCTCGGAGCGGGCGTTAGCTGACAAGGATTGGTGTGAGTCATGGGCTATGGGAAAAAGCGCTCATCCCCACAGGTACCCGTCAAAAGTGGGTCGCTAACTCATTTGGGCTGTTTCCAGTTTGCAAAAAAGCTGAACATCGATCGCGGCGCCTTTAGAGAGATTTGTATGCGGCGGAATTACTGCGTAACCATTTGCTCTAACGATGGTTGTTAATGCGCTTGAGCCGCCCTCAACGGGCGAAGCCAGCAGCCTGCTCTCAGCTCTTTTTAGAGACAAGAGTAAGAAGCGGAACTGAGGTCCAGAATCAATAGCCTCCGACAACTCAGCGGGCAAAGTGGGTTGCATTCCTTCTTCTTGCAAACCGCTGAATTGACTGATTAAGGGTGCAACAAACAGATAGAATCCAGCAATGCATGAACCGATGTGTCCAGGCAGCATTACAACGGGTTTACCTTTAACGATGCCGAAGCCTGAAACCGCGCCTGGACGCAGATTAATGCCTTGCACTACAACGCCGGGCTGCCCCAGACGACTGACGGCATCTGGAACAAAATCCTTAACACCAACCGACGAGCCTCCAATGGTCACGACAATATCCGACCCTTCCAACGCCTCACTGATTCGTCCCTCCACCAACTCCAAAGAGTCTGGCATAATTCCTTTCAATTCTGCCTCAGCCCCTAACTCCTCAGCTAAACCTGCCACAACAAGGGCATAGTTGTTTGGGAATTTGGCAGGGTTTTTTTGGGATTGTTTGATTAATTCGTCTCCCCCTGACAATATGGCAACAACTGGCTTTTTGAAAACTTCGGCTTCTGCCAACCCAATCGAAGCGAGTAAACCGATATCTTGCGGACGCAAAACATGTCTGCGGCCAAGAAGCAAGGAGCCCTCTTTCACGTCGTCACCTATTGGTATAATGCCTTCGCCTGGTTTGATTGGGCGGACGATTTCGATTTGGTCGCCGTTTAGACGGGTTTCCTCCACTTTAACGGTTGAGAAAGCACCTTTTGGTATAGCTGATCCTGTTGCAACATAAACCGTTTCGCCCAAAGCCACCTGGACGTTTGTGGGGTAGTCTGAGGGAAACAGTTTTCCGATTATTTTGAAGATAACTGGCTTGGTAGGTGATGCTTCCGCCGTGGTTTGTGGGTTGATTGCGTAGCCATCTATGAAGGTCTTGTCGTAGGCGGGGATATTGATGTTCGCATAGATATCTTTGGCTAAAATCCTGCCCACAGCATCTGCTAAAGCAGCGCTTTCAGATGTCAGAACCTTTGATTGCACCGCTTCAAGTAACTTTTTCTGCGCTTCCTGCGGGTCACCACGTTTGGGCAGCCGCCTAATATCTGGCCTATTCACAATGGGCACCTCAAAAGATTATCCTTTCCTGCCCGGTGTAGATGTTCATGCGGCTTCCACGGACGAACCCCATAAGCGTGATGTTTGCTTTTTCAGCCGAAGCGATGCCTGAGTTCAAAACCGCCGCAACCGACGCCACAATAGGCAACCCGACTTTCGCTGCCTTATAAATCATGTCGCCAGGTACACGCCCCGTAATAATCATAAAACACGCGCTAAAATCTACCCGCTTCAATGAGGCTTCGCCGATGACTTTGTCAACGGTGTTATGGCGCCCCACATCCTCGCTAAAAGCAATCATCTCTCCGTAGGCTGTGAAAATTCCCGAGTCATGCAGCCCACCCGTTTGCTTGAAGCCGCTGGCAAGACCATTCATCCGGGCAAGCGCATTCAAAATAACCTGCGCCTTAATTACCAGATTGGATTGGACAACGGGAATTTTATCGTCATGTTGGTAGGGAGAAGTGCTGGCTTTAATTAAGGGAATGACGCGTGTGCTCCGCCGAGATTGTTTTATGCGTTCCTCCAAATCTACGGATTGCTTGAGGCGTATTTGGCACCGGTTCTCGCTTTCGCTGCTGCTTAAGGATTCGATTTCGTCAACAGAACGTAAAATGTCTTCTGCTAGAAGGTAGCCGACTGCGAGCTCCTTAAACTGGCTTGGAGAGCACCAAATCACAAAAGTGTAAGTGCCGTTGACGGAAATTTGCAGTGGAACCTCTTCAGCGATAAAGTCTTTGGTTTTTTCTGCTTTGCCTGTGGATAAGTCAAGCCTTACCATGTCAACCTGATGCATATCAGCCCTCTTGTGTTACTGTTTTTGAACCTATTCCACCTGATAAGCGATTCGGATGTCCGAAATAGAATTCGCGCCTGAAAGTGGTTAACTGCTAAACTAAAAACGCGATTCAAACTAACTATGTTCCAAACTGCTCGTATTTAATCATGCGCTAATATTTGAGGCAACTTTCGAATGCAAAAATGCAGAAATAACAGGCTTAAATTGATGAAAAAAGAAACTGAAAAAATCGAAAAAACGATTTAGAGGTATTTTTCATATGTTTTGAGTTGTGGGTTGTTGGCTTTATTGACGAAGATTTTGCCTGTGCCATGTTCCGCAAGATCGCCTAGAAATACGTAAAATGGTCCTGCGACGCTTTGGGTGTCGTCGATTTTGACTTTGGGTTTGACGCTGTCGATTGTGAATGAGGGTAATACTTCTTCAACTTTGCCTGTGATAACGATTTTGCCGCCGGTCATACATGCGCCGGGTCTCATGTCGATTTGCTGATCAACAAGAATTGTACCCTCAGTCATATGATAGCCTAGGAATCTGCCTGCGCCGCCTTTAATTTTAAGAATGCCGCCATGCAGGTAGCAGCCTACGTCGCTGCCGACTTTGCCATCTACAATGATCAAGCCGCCTTTCATGCCTGTATTGGTGCCGCGGTAGGGAGAAGCCAAATAGTCGCCCGCGTCTCCGTGGACTTCAATTAAGCCGCCTTTCATGTCGTCGCCTGACCATCCGCCTATGTTGCCGTTTACCGTGATTTTGCCACCGGCCATTTTTTCGCCAGTGTGCATACCGCAGTCGCCGTTGACGACGATTTCACCGGTTTTCATAGCTTGACCAATTCGTTTGACTTTGCCAGCGTCGCCGTTTATTGTGATGTATGGTGTTTCAAGGTTGTCTTGCTGGATTTCGAAGAGGTCACCGAGTTTTAGGTTGCGATTTCCTTCGGTGACGGGCATGTTTGATATTTCAGCGATGCTTTTGCCTTTGAAAACGTCCGGATTGATGCATGCCGCTTGGACAGGTACCTCGAATTTTCGTTTGGGAATTAAGATGATCATTTTAGACACTTGCCTTTACGGTTAATTTTTCTTGAACCTTTAGGTAATGGTCGAACACTGGGTAATTTTCGTATTCGATAGTCCAGTACTGTTTGAATTTGCGTTTCATTTCTTCGTCAATTACGCAAGGATCTTTGGTTTGGACATCAAGCCACATAGTTCTTCCCGGCGTGGTATTATTTACTACTTCGCCATCTTTGACGACGATTTTGCCGTCTTTGATCGTGTAGGTTGCATGTTTGAAGGCTTTGCGTGCGATCTTGAATTGTTGGGCTATGTCGAGTTTTTCAGGGTTAATATTATATATGGCAACATCTGCATCTGCGCCAACACCGAGGTGCCCCTTGTTTGGAAGCCCCAAAGCTTTTGCTTGTCCGGCACGGGTCATAATTGCTATTTCGTAGAGACTCATTTCACGGTCGATTGTTGGGAGCAGGCTCTTTTTCTGGGCTTTCTTGTGGCAGTGTTTGAGTGTTGCTTCACGTGCTTTCTTGCTGTATAGCCAAGCAAGAACTCGTGGGTAAGCAAAGAAGGGTCCGCCGTTAGGGTGATCAGTTGACATAAACATTTTCCAGGGATCTTTAATGAGCAAAGCCAATTCCAACCCAATAGACCATTGTAATGCGTTAACTGGACTGTTTTTCTTGTAGTGGAAAGGTATGATTCCGCCGCTGGTTTCAGTTTCAATGTCACTATTTACCCACTTATTATGACCACCCAATTCATACAGCGAAAATTCGAAAGGTCCATCTGCGGTCATGGTTGTGGTGTCTGTGAATATTACTTGCCCCATGTCAAAGGTCAGGTGGTTGTGAGCGTTGATGTAACTTGAGATTTCTTCCGATGCTGAGTTAAAGTGTGCCCAGCCATCGCCTGCGAAGCTGGCAAATTGCAAGTGAGTAATGTGGGCTACAGGTCTGCCCTCGCAAGGCACGCTTTCTAGCGCCCGCATAGTTTCAAGGGTTGTTGTGTAGTTGCCTGGCAACCCCAAATTATTAGTGTGAAGGTGAATAGAATGTGGCAGATTCAGCAGTTTGTTGACTTTTGCTAAACCAGTGATAATTTCGCGTGGGGTAATACAGAAGTTGGCGACTTGATCATCGATGCTGTGAACGTTGTGTCCGAACCCCCAAGATTCTAGGCCACCGGGGTTAACGATTTTTATGGCGTACCCTTTGGTTATATCAAGCATCCAAGCGACGTGTTTGGCGCATTCTTCAATTTTGCCTTTGGCAAGGTTTTCTAGTACAAACCACCAGTCCCCCAAAAGCGGATAAGTGGCTTTGTCAAGTAAGGGGATGTCGTTTAATTCTTCATGGGTGTGTTTTGCTTCCAAAGGCGCCATGGACGGGTTCATGACGGTTGTGTAACCCATACGTGAATAGCGGTAACCTGTAGTGAAAGTGGATGGAATGGAGTAGCCAGTGCCGCTACGTGTTAACAGAGTTTTGCGTTCCACATCTTTAACATGGTCATCTGGACGAATTATTCTGCCAGTGTTAACTTCTCCACCAGCAATGTGCGTATGGATATCAACACCGCCAGGCATAACGGTTAAACCAGAAGCGTCAATTACTTGGGCTTTGCTGCTGACCTTTTGAACAATTTTGCCGTCTTTAATTGCTATATCCATTTTTTCTCCGTTAATCTTGTTTATGGGGTCAAAGACGAACCCGTTTTTTATCAGTAACTCAGTCACTTAAGCAACCTCCACTTTTTTCACTTTCTTTCTTGATTTGATCTCAATTCTAGGTGCTAGATTATTCCGCGCTTTAAGTTCGGATTTAGTTTCGGTTTCTGGATTTTGAGCTTTGATTGCTCGAACTTCAGCAAGGATTTTTCTCAGCAATTCCTCATCGTTCGGGACACCCTCTGGCGGCTCAACTACTTTACGCAGCATTAATGGTACATGATCCATACGGTAAGCTGTACCTTCATATTCTATTCCACACCACTGTGTTGGAAATACCACGTCACCAAGTCTTGAGATTGCATTCATATCGGGGTTAATAGTGATGAGTGGGTGCTTCATCATGTTTTGAACTGCTGCCTTAGGGAAGTGGGCGCCTGGATCAGATGAAATAACAAGCATTGCATCATTATCATTACGTCGTAACAGATCAATGGTTGTGAATTCGCCCGGGTTATATATCGGGTATCCTTGTGAGAAATCTATGGCGTATGGGTAACCGGTTGTCCAAGCGAAAACAACGTTTGCGCCTGTAACGTTAAAATGTCCTCTCATAGGCGAAATTACGAACTTGGTTTTTCTGTTGAGGTCACGTGTTAACGCGATCGCTATTTCTATGTTTCTGAATCTGCCAGCGCTCTGTGTCATGCCAAGACCGAAGAAGATAACTCCGAAATCGCAGTTGACCATTGCGTCAGCGACATCTTTTAGATATTCAACTGGGACTCCGCCGACTTTGTCAACGTCGAGTTCTTGATCAACTACTAGGCATCTGAGCGCTTCAATTACTTCATAGTCTTTGTTTGGTTCGACTTGAAGGAAATAGTCTGCTGCTTCGGCAGTCATTGTTTTGCGGACGTCGACAACAATCATTTTGCGCCCGCTTTTACCGATCGTCTGCGGTGGCGCATTGACCGTACAAACGTCTGGGTGAATTGGAGATTTATACCCGGTTAATATTCGACGTGACGCAGCTTCCACTTTTTTCCTACTGGCGTCACCTTTCATTTTTTCCATGTAACCTTTCCATTCACTGCCTTCGAAGCGGCCTTCAGTGAAAGCTGTGTATCGTTCAACGTGCCGTGGATGCGAAGTCCATGGATTGCATGCCCAATAAATTATGAGGTCTGCACGATGGCGAATTTGCCCAAGAGTGGCTGCGGGTATGCCGATTTCTTGTGTAGCCATAACTGAGGGTCCATGGCATACACTGCAGCAGTTGTCTAGTGCGCTGCCTAATTCTTCAGCTAATTCGACGCCAACGCGTTGTGCCTCACTTGTTGAGCTACTCCAACCGAATAGCAAAGGATACTTTGCGTCTGTAAGGATTTGAGCTGCCTTATGTACTGCTTCATCCATAGTAACGGGAACCAACTTGCCTTCCTTGCGTATCATCGGCTTCAGGATTCGCTCTTCGCTTTTGTAGCCGTGAACCATTTTGGCTTCGCAGACTGAACAGCCGTTCTTCATTTTGACGATTTCGTTATTTTCAACGGTTACTTCTAAGTCATCACATAAGCAACCGCATATTGGACAAACAACGTTTTTTATTATTTCTGTCATACCAATTACTTCCCATACTCTTCTTTTAGTAGCTCATCTAAAGTCAAAATGACGTTGTTGGGTGCAGCTTCAACTTCAACTGGGAACCCTTTGAACAGGGGCATACCCATACCGAAGGTTTCGTCGCCGCAGATGGCATTTGCCCATAAACCGCAAGGGATAAAAACGATTCCGGGATTTGCTCCATACTGGTTTTTCATGGCTTTAACGATGACTGAACCATACTTCGAAGTAACCCTGACGTTTGATCTAATTTTTATGCCAAGTTTTTTCAAGTCAGATTCATCAATAAAGCAGATGGAGGAGCTGTCAAAGTATTCTTTGGAGCCTTTCCCCATCTCTTTCCCCACGCCCTGATCGATTGTTCTACCGGTAATAAGAGTTGCACGTAACTTTTGCTCTACCATACCCTACGACCCTACCCAATTAAACTTAAGCACCCATATTTAAAATTAAACCCAAAAAACCAAAAAATTCAGCATTAACTCAACATGATAAAACGCTTTAGCTTATGGATAAGACAAAAGATAGTCAATTTTATTTTTCTGGGGCAGTCGGTAGACCGGAGGGGGAATTTACAGACAAGAGGGCCTATTTGAGTTTAGCGTGCTCTGCTTGAAAAGCGGCGTTGTACGTACGTTTACCGCTGGCGTTTAAAGCACATGTAACTTTTCCTTTCAAAGTGACTCCTCTCAGGCGCCTCAAATCCTTGTTCATATCAGGTTCCGAGTCATCAAACCAACATACAACATAGTGGTCAGCTGCGCCCTGGGGCGTTAAAAGATAATCTGCATCACCCATAAGTGTAAAAAAATCTTCAAGTTTGCCAGAGCAACTGCCACCATCTCCACTGGTAACCTCCAGCTTTCTTGCTTTAACAACAACAAATGGGTCAATTTCAGGGTTAACATCCCGCTCTTTAAAGAAGCATAACACTGGTTTAGTGTAAACAAGTTCAGACAAACCGATAAACCTCAAAAATAGCTAGCATGAGCAGTTATTTAACTATAGTGTTTTGAATTTTATTGGCCAATAATACAGGAACTATACAAATAAAGTAAAGAATCGTCGTTCAGCTAATCTTCATTTTGTCGTAAGCACTTTTTAGAATCCAAATTATAGATAGATCAGTTTACCATTTAAAAGTCGACTTAGACGATCAGAAAGATTGCTGCCTCAGCATTTTATTTTTTTGGCGATGCCGGTCTATTATTTGGAAAATCTTTAGTTTCAGAAACCAACTTGAAAACTTGGGTAATCAAATTGTCCTTAATGTCTTCAGTTTCTTTTTCTGTTAAACAATATTTTTTTTGATGTTCTAACG
>PLSP01000071.1 GCA_003165195.1 Candidatus Bathyarchaeota archaeon
TCATGACAACTTCTTCAATTGCCATGCATGGAACCTCAGCAAGCGCTATTCGACGCAGGGCGTTCATTAACGCAACGTCCGCGTCTTTGATAACTATACGGAAGTTGGTATCATTTTTTTCAAGGATTTCCATTTTCACTCGCTGAGACACTCCAAATAAGTTACTATAACAGGTTTGCGTTCCAATAGAGATATAGGGGCATTATTTCAATTTTTCTGTTAATAAAGAAGGGTGTTTAGACTCTTCGTCCTCTTCTACCGCCGGGCCTTCTTGTGCCGTCATGTGGAATTGGTGTTACTTCTTCAATACGCTCAATGCGGAAGCCGAACCTTGCCAATGCACGGATAGCTGCCTGCGCGCCTGGGCCAGGAGTTCTTGGTCCACTACCACCTGGAGCTCGAACTTTGATGTGTATAGCGGTGATTCCTTTGTCTCGGGCTATTTCTGCTGCGCCTGTTGCTGCTCGCATAGCTGCGTAGGGTGAGGATTCCATGCGGTCTGCTTTGACGAACATGCCGCCGCTTGTCCGGGATATGGTTTCTGCGCCTGAAATGTCTGTTATGTGGATGAGCGTGTTATTGTATGAGCTGAAGATGTGCACTATGCCCCATTTTTCGTTTCGTTTGCTGGGAGCGCTCAAAATCTGCCGCCTCCACGTCCGCCTCTTCTGCCGCCGCGTTGGGGTTGCCTAATTACCGGTGGCTTCGCGACAAAGGTTAATCCTGCACGTAATGGGTGAGCTTGGTTTGCAACTGCGCTTTCCGGTGAATAGATGATTTTTGGCTCGTCTTCTTTGAGCACGATGTAACCTGGAACTGTGACTCTGCGTCCGTCAATTGTTACGTGGCCATGAGTGATAAGTTGGCGCGATTGGAAAATAGTTCGAGCTAAGCTTTTTCGGAAAACGATTGTTTGTAAACGTCTCTCCAAGATGTCTTCGATGGTTAAGTCTAAAACGTTATCAAGCACCGCGGTTTCTTGCAGAATCCCAAGCTTCTTGAGTTTCGCAAGTTGCTCCCCTTCCATTCGCATGCGTTCCTCAGGTGATTTGCTGATAAGTGAACGGGCGATGCCTCTGGTTTTGGACAAAGTGGTTTTATGGCGCCACAGCTCATGTTTGTTTCTTAAGCCGTAGGTGCCTAGGAGTTTAAGCTCTTCTTGAAGGACATCCTTACGCCAACGGAAACGTGGCGTATCGAACTTTTTACGCTGCTTCTTTGGATCGCCCATGCTTATTTGCCTCCTTCTGCCGCTGGGGCTCCACCTGGCTTCTGCATGAGAGTCTTCTTCTTGACACCCAAAGCTTTGCCTGCTCTTCCAGTGGTCTTTGTATGTTGTCCACGAACTTTGAGGCTGTAAGCGTGACGGTATCCCCGCCAAGACCTGATGTCTTTAGCCTCGTCAATATCCATTTTTGTTCTTAAAACGAGGTCAGCACTCAAAAGGTGTTTGTCTTTTCCTGTTTCCGAGTCTTTTCGCCTGTTAAAAAGCCACGTCGGCAGGCTATATTTGGCTGGGTCTTTTATGACATCTTCTATTTTTGAGAGATCTGATTCTGATATGTAGCCTACTCGGAGATCAGGGTTAACTCCTGCCTTTTTCAAAATTGCATTTGAAAGGCTCATGCTGACTCCTTTTATCTGTGCTACTGCGTAAGAAGTCTTAAGGGTACCCTGAACGTCGGTGCCCATGATACGAAGGATATAACGGTATTCCTGTGACATGCTAAATTTTCTTCCGTTTTTTTAATTGAAAGCATATAGGGAATGAGTCAATATTTATTTAAACCTTCCCTAGTCAGTTAGTTCATTGAGTTTTGACAGGTAGTCGCCGTATTTTTCTTACTCAGGGTTTTGCAGCATTTCCGTTTGTCCATCCAAGGAAACAGACTGGTTCAAAGACCCTTTATTTTTAGCTTTCCTCTTCCTTTTTTGCTGGTAATAATACGCTAGCGACAGCGCCACAGCGGTGCCCCCCACTGCAGCGGCCGTTGCAGGCAGAATTAGCGATTGTTGTGGATTAGTGACTTTGTAGGGACGCATCATCTCGTTGTCTTCATGTTCAAGCAGGTGACAATGCCAAACGTAGCCTGGTCCAGAGGTCGCATCGAACGGGAAGGTAGACCCATCCTGCGGAGCAAATCTTACCCTAATGGTCGCTACTTCGCTTGCGCTAACGGTAATTGTGTCTTTCCATGCCTGCTCTTGCGGCAAAGGACCTGTGAGAGTTGTGTAGACGTAAGGCTGGAGCGAGGGCACGTTATTAGTTGGGTGGTTAAATGGCGGCTGCCCATTTAGGTTTATCCAGTCCTCCTGGTAAGCTGTCGAAGCGTTGAGTGTTTGGCGGTTAACTAGTTGGAACTGGACAAGGTGAAGGTGAATTGGGTGAGCATCCATGGATGGGTTAACAATTATCCATTCTTCAGTTGCGCCCAACTCGGGCATTTCAGAAATTGCGGCATCCCATGTTTGCCCATCAAGCAGAGCTTCACTAATGGAGCCGTTTGCCCCAGCGATCTCATACAGTGTTAGGACACGTTGTTTCGTGGCTTTGGGCAGAGTTGGGAAAGTTGATCCTGGAAGCGTTGGATTGAAGGGTATAGGCATTGCATGAACATCGAAGGGCGAAGTTCCCTGGGCATTGTTTGCTGTAAACTGCATTATCTGCATTAATTCCTGCGTTTCGCCCAGAGTGTTTTGGAGAACCACGTTTTCTCCAGCAGCCAAACTTGAAAAGTTCACTATAATATCCGCGCGTTCAGCAGGCGCCAAAGACAAAGAGGTAAGTGTCGCAGGTGCTTGAAGATAGCCGCCGTCGCTCCCAATCATTACAAAGGATATTTTGTTAGAAAAAGCCAAGTTGTAGCTGCGTGAATTTGACCCATTGAGCAAACGGAAACGGTATTGCCCTCGATCAACGTTCATATTAGGCCAAACTTTACCGTTGACCATAACGACGGTTCCCTTGAACATGTTAACCCAGAATGGATGAGCGTCGGGTTCATTGCCGACTGTTGGGTAATACAGGGAGCCGTCAGCGTTGAAGGTTCTGTCCTGAATCACTAACGGCATTTCGTATTTTCCCATAGGCAGCAGTGGCGCAACTTTGTCACTTCCATCGTTTGATGCTCTAAGCAGGTAGAAACCAGCAAGCCCCGATGCTACGTTGAGCCTAGTGACACCCAAGGCATGGTCATGGTACCAAAGTGTTGTTGGCTGCTGAGTATTGGGGTAAAAGTAGACAGCAGCGTTTGGATTGGTTTTTTCGTAGGTATAATATGTTGAGCCGTGTTTCCCGTCCGGGGTGAACCATTGGGTTGGGCCGCCGTCAGAGGTTGACTGGTTCTGTCCGCCGTGAAGGTGCGTCACAAGTGGAACTGAAGCTTGCGCGTTTGGATAACCTGGCGGGTAGTTTGGGAATGGTGCTGTAGGCATGGGTAAGTTGTTTGGGTTTGACCAGTGAATAGTTGGGTCAACAGGAACCATGTAGGAAGTGGCTATGTTGTTTTGCCATGTGACTTTGATTGGTATGCCTTGGACAGCTTCAAAGGTTGGTCCTGGGCTACTTTGAATCGAACCCAAAGAGGACCCTGTTAATGCACCCTGTGCCATGCCGCTGTAGCCCCACACGGGCGTAAGCAAATTCATCGATGGAGGAAGGATTTGCTGTTTAAAACCTGTCATCGCCACAGTGTAATCATGCCGCGTCACTTTACCCCCGCTACTCACGACGGTTGGCTGATACACAGGCGGCGGCGCAGTTAGCTGGTTTTCAAATTGCGGAATGGTTGCTGGGTCCAAAGTTGAGAATAAAGACGCTTCAACAGGAGTCATTAGTCCTGTCAACGCGCTTTGAAATCTCGGCATCCCAAGAAGCCCACTTGCCTTTGAAACTAAGAAAAGTGGCTTAAGCGGGTTTGCCAAAAAAACTGCAGCTAATCCTCCGCCTGCGGCTAAGGTTGATAAAACCAAGAATTTTCTTCTCGTCATCTCTTCGCTACCGCCTACGATAGAAGATGTGGATTTATCCTCGAAGTTAAGATTTGTAGAATCACCTTTAAGATTTGTTTCTCTGATTGAATTGGGGGTTTTCTTCAAAATCTCAACCGATGCATAAGCGCTTTTTTGGGTGTCTTAAGTGACTGAGAAACAAGTTGTTTTAAGAAGGTTTGTGGTTGCGTGTGTGCACCAACAACTTTCTTGTTGATGGGCGAAACCTAAATAGTCATCGTATGAATGTTAGAACGGCAAGAGTATGATGGATCTAATTACAATAATCGGCTTAGTTGCCGCGTGCTTCACTACAGTTGCTCTTCTGCCACAACTTGTGAAAGTGTGGAAAACCAAGTCAACCAAAGATATCTCCACAGGTATGTTTACCCTTTACTGTGGCGGTGTACTACTATGGTTCATCTACGGCGTTTCCCTCAACAATTTCCCGATTATCCTAGCAAACTCGTTAGCTTTCGTTCAGGGAATCGTAATTTTGGTTTTCAAGTTAAAGTACAAGTAGTTTTCAATCAAGAAATATCTGGTCGTAGATCCTCGCTCAAAGGTTTCGGGCTCAGCTAAGCCGAAATTGGAGTGATTAACTACTTAAATTATTATCCTTGGTCTGAAATATACGGGAGACTTGTATGTGCACCAGTTGATCCACCCGGTCTACGATATGTGTCTAATTGACACCGTCAGTGAAACAGCATTTTCGATATAGAGAGAGGCTGTGCACCTTCTACATGGAATCGCTGCTTTTGGATGCGGAAAGCTTGACAAACCTATGAAACGGATTGCTCTACTAAATTTATAACATTAACTGCTGAGTTTATCCACCGCAAATAAGCGTTAAGTGTAGAGCGCAGGGCGATCGTGTCTTCGGCTTCAACTGTCATGACGAGGAACAAACCATCTTTCCCTAATTGCACGTTAGCTCTCCGCACTGGCGCTTTGGCCTCAGGTGCTACCGCTTCCAGAACTGTTGCCAGTTGCTTTTCGTATGTGAATTTTAATCGTACCGTAGCTCTTGCACTGGTTGCCATTGATTGCTTCTTGGGAATTAAGTGGGCTTCAAAGCTATAAATTGAATCGAGTCCAAAGAAAGATTCAAACGAAAGTAACCAAATTTCCGCTGAGGTTTCGTTTGGAATCCCAAATCTAACATTCTGTAGTTGTGTCCTACGCTTCTGCAGATATAATTACGATTCAGAACGCTTATATTGAAAATGAATAAATGAAAAATATGGTTCGCAAAAGCAAGAGCAAGTCAGAGGAAGTTTTTGGCAGTCTTCCTATCTATGGGTATTCAAAAGACATCTCTGAGGCAATCTGGCGATGGTATCATCCTTCTTATAAGATTGTAAAAACTAAGTCACCGTTATCCCGATAGCTATCATTTTAGCTACGTGAACTCAAATTTTATGATTAAAGAATAAAAAAACAAATGCCAAAAAACAAAAAATAAAATGAAAGAAACTGTTATTCGGTTTCTTCTTCTGTATCTTCTTCGACTTCAGTTGCCGTTTCAGGCTCAGCTGGTTCAACCGGTTGAGCTACAGCGTTCGCCGCTTCTTTTTGGACTTCCTCTACAGGAAAGCCTTTCGCGGCACGTCTAGCTACGATACCCAGCTTAGTTACTGGTGTATAGGCTCCGCCGGAGAAGGTGTAGCTGCATTTCTTGCATTTCCATATGCCCACACTTTCGCGTTTTACTCGTGCGAATCCACAGCTTGGACATTTATGTGGCCGTTTGAGTTCGGTAATTACTTTGATATACCGTTTCCTAACTGTGGCCCCGTAACGGGGTCCGAAACCTCTTGTTGGACCAACTTTCTTTGTCTTAGGCAACTTTTTCACCAATTAAGCTTCTTACGTAATTCGGTAGCTTTCTCCTTTGCAATCCTTAATGCCTCTAAAATCTGTTGCGGTGTGAAATAGCTTGAGCCGCCCTTCTGTACAGCGCAGATGTTGCCTTCGTCGTTGATTGCTATTGTAATGCGGGAGTCCATAACTTCTTCTTCTTCAATCCAAGGGTCGATTATCAGTTTGTTGTTGATTTTTCCGATGGTTACGGTTACAGGGTGGCTTTTCAGGGGCAGTGGTGTATAGCCCTGTTTCATTTTGATTTCGCCGTCTTTTATTTCGTAGTTCGGCATTTTGGTGTTCATCAACGCCGCCATAGCAGCTAGAGCCGCACAGTCTATGAGGTTGCCGTCATGGTTTAACACGTAAACGTCAACAAAGACAACGAATACTTTCTTGCCAGGCTCAATGCACAGTTTCTCAGTGTCGATTGCATGGGATTCTCTGATGCCTCGGTCAACAACGCGTGCAATCTCTATAGATTTTTCGTCTGGTGGACCTGGCTCAAAGTTGGGTGATGCTAACGGAACAAGCTCAGTGTTAACGGTCATTACTCCCTCGTTTGGTGTGTCGGCGAACGGTTCGCCTATTTCAACTTTTACGCCGGCTAAAACCTCTGATTTTCCAAGCAGGCATCTGGCTGAGCCTTCGGCGCGTTCGATTAGGCCTTGTTCTATTTTTATCGGTCGGGTATCCATTAGGCCTCGATCGTCTAGTCGTTTTCCTTTTTCTAGGAGTGCTTCTATTTGTCGTAGTCTAACTTTAGTTACTAGTGATGACATTATTCTTCACCAACCTCTTTAACAACCATATATTTTGTTTTTAGTGCTTCCTTCTGCAGTTCATAGATTTTTTTGCATCCGTCTATTGCCATGCTGACGGCTTTCTCGAATTCTTCGCCTGTAAGTATTCCATCCATTTGTAGAAGCGTAATCGCGTTTAAGCTTGGCANNTTGGCATGTAAGCTACTGGAACATCTGCAGCTCCAAGCTTGTCTTCTGCATCATAGAGGTCTAATACCACTGTGTCATCGATTTTTCCAGCGGCGCAGCCTACGACTAGGTCTCTCATTGGAACGCCTGCGTCTGCGATTGCTAAGGCAGCTGCAGTGATGCTAGCACATCTTGTTCCGCCGTCAGCTTGAAGCACCTCAACGAAGACGTCGACGCCTGTTCGTGGGTAAAGCTCTAAGAACAATGCTGGTTCAAGTGATTCTTTTATGACCTTAGATAGTTCAACTTCTCTTCTTGAGGGTGCAGGTGATTTACGTTCCTGCACTGAAAACGGAGCCATATGATAGCGGCAACGCAACACCATTCGATCAGGCATAGCGAGGTGCTTTGGATGCATTTCTCTTGGACCGTATGCTGCAGCAAGAATCTTATTTTTTCCGTGTTCAATGTAAGCCGATCCGTCAGCGTTTGATAATACGCCTACTTGAAGCTTTACGGGTCGAAGCTCGTCAGCTTTTCTGCCATCAGATCGAATGCCTTTTTTGTCAATTAGTTTTTCTAGTTTCTCATTCATTTTTGGTTTCCTCCACTTTTTGCTCTACAACGTTACCTTTACTTTCTTTGAGTAACTGTGTTATGCGGTCTGTTAAGCCACTTGTGTGGGATTCTTCCTCAATCTTTCGGATCGCGGTTATTGCAAGTTCTTCTTCTTCAATGGATTTTCCCGTGACCAAGATTACGCCGTTGAGTCCTAGAATGATTTGGCAGTTTGTCTCCTGCTTAATCATTGAAATCATGGAGCCTTTTCTGCCGATTATACGGGGGATCTTTGTAGGCGTCACATGCAAGAGTTGTCCACGGGTAATTTTTCCCAATCCGGGCTCCCCAACGGTTAATTGTGGGTCATGAGCTCGGTCATAAGAGGCAATTTTTGCGACAATTAAGTCTCCAGCGTTTAGAACTGCGGATAACTCGTCGTTTTGAGGTTTAAAGGGCCTACTAAGTACGTCTGAGGCACGAAGGAGCGCTGTGTAAGGTGACTTTATACCGACGGTCCAGCCGTTAAATCCAACTTCCAAGACTGTTCCGATTACGATGTCACCCATTTTAGGCACGTAAAAAGCCCTAAGTGCAACAACGTTTACTTTTTTGTTGTCTGTGTCGACAAGTCCAATTCTGTCGGCAAAAATTTTGCCTTGTTCTAAATATGTGTTTTCTCCAGCTAAGTAATCGCCTTCAGCAAGCAATTCGCCTGGCGTTACAAGCTGTTTTTTTTCAAAGAATATTGGCATACTTTTTTCACCATCCAATTATTACGAAATTATTTTTGCTTCTCCAGTTCCCTTGGTTACACCGCCAAGTTTTGTGAGCAGTGAAGCGTATGATCCAGCAGGCAATTCCATCTCGCCGTACCATGAACCATCTCCACGCCATTCCTCACGTTTTAAAGTGCCCATTGTTTTTATTGAACCGTATCCTCTTGCTGCGTATTGGGAAGGAACCTTCACGGCAACAATAACCTGCTCAATTTTAAGCGGCAATATTGGACGAAGCAACTTCACGATATCTTTTGCTTGTTCCTCCACTGGCTTGTATGGGTCGATTGGGTAGCGGATTTGCTCCATCGCGTTCTCTATACGCATTGGAGGATGCGGCAGGTTTGTTTTTGGGTCCACTGCTTGTCTTGAAATAAAGTCGATTACTTGTCTCCTTTTGTCCTCAACCATTTTACGTCTTTGTTCAGTGGTAAGCTGAAGTGTCCCTTTTTTGAGTATGATGTCAGCGATTACAAGCGGATCTATTGTTTTGAAGGCTTTGCGCATTGCTTCCTCGGAAACTTTGGTGCCTTTGTTTGCGTCGCTGAAGATGATTTCAGCGGCTAAAACTTCGCTTATTCCCGAGATTTTGCCGTTATGATAGTCAAGCGCTTTTTGGGGTTTGACGAGGACTTCAAAATGCTCATTTTCTTTGGTCAAGCGTGCAACAGTGAACTTTTCACTCATTAAATTTTCACTTGCTGGAACCCAGCTCTTTGATGTAGCCTTCTACAGTTTCGTCCTCTAACATTTCCAGTTTCTTTGTCGCTACGGGTATAATTGCGATTTTTATTCTGGGCGGAAGCTGTCTTGCCTCTAATGCTTTGATAAGGCATTTTACTGCAAGCTTCGTACTTTTCTCAAGAGTCAAGTTTTCGTTGTATTCGTCTTTCAGGATTGCTAGAACGGTTTCTCTTCCTGCGCCTAGAGCTGTGGCTTTGTATCCTCTGTAGGTCCCGCTTGGATGCGTCTGGAAAACTCTGGTGCCCGTTTTGTCAACGCCTCCAAAGATTATGCTTACTCCGAAGGGCCGAACACCTGCATGTTGTGTATACATCTGCTGGATGTCGCATATTCGCTTAGTTACAACTTCTGCATCAATGGGTTCATCGTAAGTTAATTTGTTACTTTGAGCGTAAATCCGCGCTTGATCGATCAATATCCTAGCGTCCGAACTTAAACCAACTATCGCTGCGCCGATATGGTCATCTACTTTGAAGATTTTCCATGAGTAACCTGCTTCTTCAAGAGCTTCAATATTTTCTTCTGAAGCTAGAACTATTCCTTCTGGACTCTGGATACCAATTATGGTGGCTCCACGGTTCACAAGTTCCATGGCGTATTCGACTTGGAAGAGTCGTCCGTCGGGCGAGAAAACGGTTATTGCGCGGTCATATGCTCCTGGTGCTGCAAACACTGACATAATGTTAACCTCATTCTATACTATACACTTTTGACAAACCCATATAATAACTACACTAAAAACCTTTCCTATAAAAGCAAAACCGCCTTTCAGCCTTTCAACACTTTCAGAGGTAAGCAACTTAATCGATCTGACTGAACTGGGACCGAGCGCAAGATTTAGTTTTCTTTAACAAACTTGCTTAGAAACATTAAGAAATCTTGCGGGTCCTTAATCGTCAGATTTGCCAAGTGCACCCTCCTAATTTATAACCCCACAAACGTCTTTCTGCGTAAAAGGGAGCAAGGGCAAGTGTCTGAAGAGAGAGCAGTAAACATTCTTCATGTTTTAAAGGAAAACCTAGCCATTCCAAAGTGGACCGTGTCGCGGCAAAGACCATTTGAAACCCTTATTGCCACAATTATCTCACAGAACACCGCTGACACCAACACGCAACGAGCCTTCGAAAACCTCTCGAAGCACTTTGAAATAACACCCCAAAAGTTGGCAAACGCCGAAATAGGCCAACTTGAAGAGTGCCTCCACATTGCAGGACTCTACAAAAGCAAAGCTAAAACAATACAAACAGTTTCAAAAATAACTCTTGAAAAATTCAGCGGTTCACTTGCGCCTGTCTTGTCTTTGCCACTTGAGACTGCAAGAAATACGCTTTTAGAGATTCCAGGTGTTGGCCCGAAAACAGCGGATGTTGTTTTGCTCTTCAGCGCAAACCATGCAACGATCCCCGTGGATACACATGTCAACCGTGTTTCTAAACGTCTGGGTTTAGCGCCGGCAGATGGCGACTACGAGGCTGTTCGTTTAAGTCTTCAGCGGCACTTTGCCCCGAACGACTACTTGGCAACGCATCTTTTGTTCATAGCACACGGCAGAAAATACTGCAAGGCACGACAGCCACTTTGCATGGTCTGTCCAATCCAAAGCTACTGTCCATCGACGAGTTTGGGGAACAAAAAATGTTAAAGCTCCCCGCTCAGGTCACCGAGTTCTTCCCTTACAACAGTGTGCGCCCACATCAAGACGAATTCGTAACAACAGTCTACAATGCTGTGCGGGAAAGGCGTTCCGTCTTAATTGAGGGCAGCAACGGATTGGGAAAAACTATTTCGTCGCTCTCCGCATGCATACCGGTGGCGATTGAAAAAAACCTCAAAATTCTCTACGTTTCACGAACTCATCGGCAGCATGACCGAGTTATAGAAGAACTCAAAGCAATTTATAACAAGCATCATGTGGCAGGGGTTTCGATTCGGGGACGCAGCGAAATGTGCCTCAACGTCTTTGCCGCTCGAGGAGCCTTCGACTCGAAATCGCTTATGGAAGTCTGCGAACTGCTTAAAGCCAAAAGCCGATGTCCCTACTACGTCAACGTGGACGAGCGAACCTACGATTACCTGCAGCTGGCCCAGCAAATCGCAACCCGACCCTACATGGCCTCGGAAATCCTTCGGATATGTAAGAAAAAAGAAGTTTGCCCCTACGAACTGGTCAAGTCAGCACTGGCAGATGCAAAAGTTCTCGCATTAAGCTATCTGTACGTTTTTGAGCCTTCAATTCGCACAGCTTTTCTTAAAGGATTGGAAACCGAGCTGCAGAAAGTTATTCTCATTGTGGACGAAGCCCATAATTTGCCTGAAACAGCCATCGACATCTCAAGCAGTACACTCTCGCTTTTTGTTATGCGGCAGGCAGAGCTGGAAGCCATTAGGTTCGGCAACAAAGATGTGGAGAATTTTGCGCATTTCTTTAGGGCTGAAGTGGAAAAATTAACCGAGCACATTAACCGAGAAGAAATTATTTCGCCCGATTCAATTATCGATATCATCCAGAGACAGGGCAATGTTTCTCGTCCGAAAGAATTTTTTGACAGCATGCATAACGCTGGAGCCGCGATAAAGAAGAGTTTGCTAGCTGAGGGAAAAAACCCGCGTTCATATGTTTTCGCGATGAGTGAATTTCTGCTGAAATTGAATGAAACATTGGACGACAATGCTTACATTAATGTTGCGAGTCGATACTTCAACAAAGAGCGAAACAAGACCGCGAAGCTGGAAATTGTTGCTCTGGACCCAGCCAAACTCACTGAGCCCGTTTTCTCCTCAACATATGCCAACGTCATCATGTCAGGTACATTACAGCCGCTTGAAGCCTTCGCAAGAATAACCAAGCTGCCGCAGAACACAGTGAGGTGCGTTGTGCCGTCGCCTTTTCCAAAGGAACACGTGTTCGCCGCAGTATGCTTAGGATTAACCACAGCCATGGAGAAAAGAACACCAGCTATGTACCAAACAATGGTGGAGCGCATAAACGAAGTCGCCGAGAACACACCTACGAACACGGGAATATTCGCAGCATCATTCCAAGTATTAAATTCCCTTATAGCTGAAGGCTTAGAGAACAAGCTCGTAAAGCCGCTGTTCCATGAGCGGCAAGGGATGAGCTCTAAAGCAAACGAGAAAATGGTTCAGGACTTTAAAGCGTGCGGCGGCAAAGGAGGAGCCGTCTTTTTGGGTGTGCAGGGCGGCAGAACCTCGGAGGGCGTGGATTTTCCAGGCAACCAAATGAACTCTGTGATCGTTGTCGGTATTCCGTATGCTGAACCAACGCCCCGAGTCAAAGCGCAGATTGACTATTACGAGAAACGTTTCCCGGGGCTAGGGCGCGAATACGGTTACGTTTTGCCCGCAATGAAGAAAGCTTCACAAGCCGCAGGGCGCCCAATAAGAACCCTCGATGACCGAGGTGCCATAGTCTTCATGGATTGCCGTTTCGCAGCGCCTTACTGCCGCAACTTCTTGCCGTCATGGATAACAAACAGTATGAAAACTGTGGTTGACAAAAAGGGTGACTTAGGTAGAGAAATCAACAACTTTTTCCAAGTTCAATCCTAACTAGGTTTCTATCTAATAAACTTCCAATTCTTGAGCAGAATCACAAAAAACAAGAAGAGAAACAAGGGCAGAATTGATAACAGCGAAAATTCGGGAATTTTCTTAGTTGACGAATCAAGTTTGGGCAGGCAGTTGCTTGGCTCATTCTTTCTTAAAGTTTAATCTAGAGCTTCCTGCAGCTTCCTATCCAAAATCCAGCATCTCAGCCGACTCAAATATTTGCTGCAACCGGTCGCCTCCGTGGATGCACATATCCTGATCTCGCCGCGATGCGTATAGCTGAAGAAATATGTCTAATTTTTCGGCTACGCTTTTTCTGGGGCTTGTTGGTTCCTGTCTCGCTAACCACTTCAAGCACTGCCTGAGGAGGCAATGCTTCGTCTAGAGCTTCAAGTAGTTCTCGATAGATTGGAACGCCGTTTCCGATTTTGACAATAACGCTGGTTTGAGTGAAATTAACACTTCGGATTATCCTAAGTATGCAACTGACTAGTTCGGGTTTGCTATAGCAGTTGTTTTCATCTATAACTCTGCCGTCAGCGATCACCGCTAGCCCAATTGCTCCACCTGGGTCGATGCCTACGATTATTTGGTCGTAGGCTTCTTTTCCCTGAAGAATACGTTTTACATCGATAACTAAATTGTCAAGGTCGCGTTCATCATGGAAAACTAGCACTTTGCAGTTTTTCACCAGAGCCTTTTCCTTCTCCGTGGTAATCACCGCTTTGGCTTCAGCAGGCACTGGCATTCCGGGTAACACACTTAAAAATGGCAGGTTCTGTTCTCTTAGTTGGTTGACAATTAGGAAGTACGCTTTACCATCTACCGTGGCAACTGCAACTTTTTCTCTCAATAAATCAACCTGAGATGATATAGTTTAAGTGCGAAAACACATTTACTAATTCGAGTTTATATTCCTTGAGTGAAAACATGATGAAAATCTGCACAGGCATTCGATGCATCGACAGCGGACTAGACGGAGGCTTATCAGCAGAAACCGTCACTTTAATTTACGGTGAACCTGAGACTGGAAAATCCACGCTTGCCATGCAATGCGCCGCTAACTGCGCTGCCCAAAACCTCAAGGTGCTCTACGTTGACTGCGACAACACTTTTAGTGCTAAAAGACTCGCTCAGCTTTCCGGCGAAAAGTTTGATGCGATCGCTGAGAAGGTTATTTTGATTAAACCTAAGGATTTCAAGGAGCAGGCAGCTGTTGTTGACCGAATCCAAGATTACACAAGTAAAGGTTTTGGATTAATAGTAATTGACACCTTCACTGGGCTTTATGGCGCAAGAGTCGCTGAAACGACGGGGAAAACTTTTAGCGTGAACCGTGAATTGAACCGTCAACTGGCAATTTTGGCGCAGACGGTAAAGATGAGGAAAATTCCTGTAGTTGCAACCAGTCAGGTGCGAGCCGTTTTTGATAACCCAAACATCAACGTTGCACCCGTCGCCACACGAGTCCTCAAATTCTGGGCTGACAACATAATTGCTCTCAAACCAACTGATTTTCCCCAAACCGTCAAAGCGGTTTTGGAGAAAGCGGGAGAAAGCACTCGCGAAACAACCTGTTATGTACAAATAGGTGAATCGGGATTAACTGATTCTGAATTTCACGATTGACGGTTGAAGACATGGATATCCCACAACTGATAGTTGAAGCCATAAAATTTATTTTCCCAGCATACGTCGCCAATGCCACACCGGTGCTTTCAGGTGGAGGAACAAAAATGGATTTCGGCAGAAACTTTTTTGACGGCAAACGGCTGTTCGGCAACAACAAGACGTTTCGGGGCTTCTTTTTCGGCTGGGTTGTCGGCTTAGCTGTTGGGTTAATGGAAGGGGTAGCGTTTGGTTTCCAAAATTACCCAGTGCTATTTAGTATACTTATCCCGTTGGGTGCGCTTTTGGGCGACTTGACTGGCGCATTCATCAAGAGGAGAATAGGCATTAGGCCAGGCGGTCTTCTGCCCGTGGTGGATCAGGTGGATTTTGTTGTGGGCGCCATCGTGTTCTCGCTTCCACTGGCATTGGTTAACTGGCAGCTTGCTGTCACAGTTTTGTTGATTACTCCGCCTATTCATTTGTTCACGAACTTTTTGGCTTATAAGCTCAAACTGAAAAGAAACCCGTGGTAAATGACTTGAAAAATCATCTAAGGGAGATCGAAATTACATGGCAATGATAATCAAAACAAACGGTTTTTTTGCATAAAAAGTATGTAATAAAAAATCAAGCACACAGTGGTTTAAGCAACTTTCCTTTTCTAGCTATCTGAGAAGTGAATAAGCTGTGAGTCAAATGGCTAACCGTAAAAGCACTCCGCTGACAAAGGCGGGACAGTACATGTGTTCAGAATGCGGCAAAATCTTTGACAACAAAAAAGAAGTGGATAACCACCTTCACACGATGCATGAACCTCAACTGCGAACGGTGCATGGAGCTCTACATCAGGATTAAAATCTTAGGCAACCAATATTAATTAATCCTGTTTACCTGAAAAAAGATAGTTACCTTGTGGTTCAGGTAGGTTGGATAGAGTTTTCAAATGGACCCAAGATACATCTTTTCTAAAAGCCCAATACCTGAATTTGTCTTAAATATTTCTTTCCTGATGTTTCGAATTGATTCTTTACTCAGAGAGTCTTCAAAAATGTTGACTAGGAAATCTGCCTCCACCAATATTTGAAAATCAAAATCATCGATTTTTGAATAATTGTGATGATTTCCGATAATGAACCGTAATCGTTCAAAAAATTTTTCATCTAGATTGTAGGGTAATAAAATCTGGGTGGCGATTGGAGGCCCTTCGAGTTCTTGGTATTTTCCGGAGGAAGAGTGATATTTTCTTTCCGCTTCTTTTATTCCAATATCGTGCAATAGGGCAGCAACGCATATCATCAAATGTTTATCTTCATCGACATGGGTTTCTTTGGAAATGATGTAGGCAAAATCGTATACTTTCAGTGCATGATTGATTCTTTTAATGTCTTGCTGAAAATACTGGATCATGTCGCTCATTAATTGTGCAATCATAATTCTGCTTGAAATTGGGCAAATTAATAATCTTTTCGCAACTCGCGGTTCAAGAAAAAGATTTTGAAAAGAATTGTTTTCATGCTTTTTCGTTGGTTGTATTAAAAATTTGGTCCAACTTGTTTTGGGTATGGGCTTTTTTAGGCAATTTATCTATTGAAATAGAAAAGAATTGTTTCATCGGAAAGTTTGGTTTTTAGTCAGTAAACATTTTAGTCTCAACGGTGCATATTGAGGCTAAGGTTAATGGGGATGGCGCGAACACTACTGGATTTCTGCATCAGCGAACAACCTAAACTCGCTGTTAAAGAGGAACCTAAAGCGGAAGTTCCTTCTGCACAGGTAGCCACCGAGCCCCAAATGGTTAAAAAGATAAGAAGACCCCATTCTTTTCCACCCATAGCACCCCTCAACTTGCCGCCGTCCTACTTTGTTTCAGCCGCTTACGATGGACGCCAAAAGAAGGCTGTTGTCAAGCTGTATGAGCCAGAGTCGGAGCAAATCTACTTTTGGTATGATAACACGGGGCATAAGCCGTATTTGCTGACAAATCTCTCGCAATTTGAGCTGGAAAAAATTGACCGTTTAGTTAAACATGAGGGTTTTGATCATTTTGAAATGCTCAAAAAAATTGACCCACTGCTGGACAAGGAAGTTAACGTTACAAAGATTGTCGCTAGTGACCCCTTGGCCATCGGCGGCAGACCTCAGGGCACCATTCGGGACATCATTCCTGAGGATTTCCCCAAAATTTCTGACTTGCCCATAGCCGCAGAAGACATCAAAGTCTGGGAATCAAAAATCAAGTATTACCAATGCTACATTTATGACCGCCAACTGCTGCCAGGCATGATCTACGAGGTTAAAGACGGCAACCTTCAATCTGTCGTGAACGAGCAAGCGGCGGAAAACCTGGGCAAAATAGGTGAGCTCTTCAAAGACTGCACCACTGAAGAGCGGGAGTACGCGGAGATGTGGGCAAAATTGCTTGAGTATCCAGCACCCAAGTTCCGCAGAGCATCCATAGACATCGAAGTTTACGCACCAATATCAACAAGAGTGCCTGACGCGCGTGAAGCAGCTTACCCAGTTATTGCCGTATCCGTTTACAGCAGCGACGGCGAAAAGCGGGTGCTTGTGCTGAGACGAGAGGGCATGAGGGAAGGCAACCAACATCTACCAGCGGATATAGAAATGGAATACTGCGAAACCGAAGAAGACCTGCTGCGCAAAACCTTCGACGTGCTCAATGATTACCCGTTTATTTTGACGTTTAACGGCGACGACTTTGACCTCCGTTACCTAACTCACAGAGCCATGAACCTCGGCTTTAGGAGAAGCGAGATTCCTATTGAGGTAGGCAAACGGGTCTGCCTACTACGTTATGGCGTCCACATTGACCTCTACAAGTTCTTCTTCAACCGCAGCATCCAAATCTACGCCTACGGTGGAAAATACAAAGATGTAAGCCTAGACGACGTGGCCAACGCACTTTTAGGCGAAAAAAAAATTCATTTAGAAAAAACCTTCGGGGACTTATCTTACAATGAACTTGCAGCTTATTGCCTACGCGACTCAGAGATCACCTACAAGCTAACCAGTATAGATAATGATTCAGCCATGAAATTGATCTTGGTTTTGGCAAGAATCGCTAGTATGCCTATGGAGGACGTGAGCCGTCAAGGTGTCAGTCGGTGGATACGCAACTTCATGCACCGAGAGCACCGAAGAAAAAACATGCTCATTCCAAACGGCGAAGATATTCTCACTAAAAAGGGTAAAACCACAACGACAGCGGTCATTAAAGGCAAAAAATACAAGGGCGCCATCGTTGTGGAGCCTACGCCGGGCGTTCACTTCAACGTTGCAGTCATGGATTTCCCCAGCCTGTACCCATCGATAATTAAAGTTTGGAACCTAGGCTACCAATCAATTGACTGCCAACACCACCACTGCAGGACCCGCATGATCCCTGACACCCAACATTGGGTCTGCAGCGAGAAGAGAGCACTGGAAAGCCTGCTAATTGGGGCTCTCAGGGATTTGCGTGTGCGCTGGTACAAGAGTAGAGCCAAAGACAAGACGTTGCCGCCTGAGCTGCGAAGCTGGTATGGCATCACTCAGGGAGCACTCAAAGTTATCTTAAACGCCAGCTACGGAGTTTTTGGCGCAGACAGCTTCGATCTCTATTGCCCACCCGTCGCCGAAGCCACCGCAGCCATCGGACGATACAGCATCACCCAAATCTTAAATCACGCCAAAACTGTCGGAATCCAGGTTCTCTATGGAGATACCGACAGCTTATTCCTCAAAAATCCCACCAAAGAACAAACCGAGGATGTGGTTCACTATACGGAACACGAATTAGGAATGGGCATAGACGTCGACAAAACCTATAGATACGCCGTGTTTAGTTCACGAAAAAAGAATTACCTTGGCGTATTGGAAGATGGAACAGTAGACGTTAAAGGCTTAACTGGCAAGAAAAAACACATTCCTATCTTCATAAGAGAAGCCTTCAACAGCATGAAAATGAGCCTTGCAAAAGTTAAAAGCCCAGCCGACTTCGAGCGCGCCCGAAAAGAAATTGCAGATATCATTCGAGTACGCTACACCAAGCTCAAACGAAGAGAATGGGATGACATAAGTGAGTTGGCCTTCCATGTCGTTTTAGGCGACGAACTTGCAAGCTACACAAAAACTACACCACAGCATGTTAAAGCCGCGAGGATTTTGCAGGAGAGCGGAAAGGAACTGCGGGCAGGCGATATGATTAGCTTCGTCAAAACCATCCGTGAGCCACATGTTAAACCCGTCGAGTTAACTTCTAGAAATGAAGTTGATGTGGACAAATACATTGCTTATTTGCATTCGACCTTTGATCAGGTTTTAGATGCAGTGGGCCTGAGTTTTGATGAAATTATAGGGTTAACTAAGCTTGAGCGGTTTTTGGGCTGTTAGTAAAGTTGGCTTAGTATGGCTATCGCCATAAAGACAAGGAAGATGCCTGCGACTATAACAACCACTTGGCGCTCTGTCATTGGGCGATGATACGTAATTAGTGTAACTAAGCTTTTTCTGTGGTCTGAGCTGAGTTTTTGTCCGTCAAATTTTAGCGAGGCTCTTTTTTTGGTGATGAACACCGTCAGCAATATCAAAGCTGCGTTAAAGATATATGGTAAAATTGAAACCAGTAAACTTAATTTCAGGTCGGAGATAACTGCAAATGAAACAATAGTTAAACCTATTGCGAAGGATCCTGAATTGCCTACGAAGATTTTTCCTGAGTAGTTAAAGTAAGCGAGAATTAGCCAGAAGGCTAATGGCCCCGCCATTAAGATAGGCGATGGCGAGAGAGCCATCAAGCCTATTATAACTATGGCGGGGCAGATTGTTTCTAAACCATTTAATCCGCCAAGCTGGTTAACAACGTTTGTAACTATCATAACAAGCAACGGAATTATAACGTAGAAGTATATGGCGCCAAATTGCACTGTGCCTACAAAAGGCAAGAATATCGTTGTCCTAGCAGCAGTTACTTTAGCAAAATAGATGAGCGGCAACGCGGCGATTAGGGGCATAAACGCTTTATAACGCCACTTCAAATCCATCCAGTCGTCAAGTAAACCCATAAAACCGCCGAAAAGTATGCAAGCTGCTAAAAGTAGGGGGGACGACTCGGGTGCAGCAACGTCTGGGTTGTTTAGGAAGTATAGCACAAAAAGATACACGGTTGTGAATAGGACGTAGAGTACGCCTAAACCGTTGGGAATTGAAGGTTGACCAACTTTATGCTGATCTGGAACCTTTGGAAACAACTTTGCTCCCTTGTTGCTGTTGTTTTAGGCTGGAGGAGTTATGCCTGTCGCGTTGTAGTAAGCGTTATAGTCAATTTTGTAGATGGCCACTAACGGGATTAGTCCGCCGTATTGATCAGGTGACGCGTTTAATCCTGCGATGTCAGCGATTTGGAAGTAGCTTGGAGTTGTAGCTGTCGCGCTTGGCGTGAATGTATAACCTTGTGAACTGTAGGCTGCACTCATCTCGTTGCAATATTGAACTTCCGCGTTGTTCATCAATTCGTATAGGGTACTGTTGTCTCCTTGTAGGTTCCATTGCCACTGTCCACTTGAAGAATAGTTGCCAAATGATGTTTCATCTTTCCATGCAGTTGCATTGTTCATGTATCCTTCTTGGATTAGGCTACTTTCATCTTGCCCTGAGATTCTTGCCATCCACACGAATTTGCCTTCATCGCCGTATCCTGCGGGATATGCAGTGTAGGCTGTGCCGGCTGAATTGGCTTGCAGTTGGAGCACTGTGAAGACGAGGATGTAGTTCACGCGTCCTGGGTTGTTGTAGGCGTCGTAGCTGCTTAGCATATGTAGCGACTCATTTTCGTCACCCATCATTATGAAGCCAACGTTTGCAATCTGGGTGGTGTTTTCTGTGGTGTTATCGTTTAGGGTTGTGCAGTTTCCAAGGTAGGTTAGCCAGAAGCCATAGTCCCACCATGAAACAACAACGTTGTTGTAAGGAACATTGGTTTTAATCCAACTTAGTGCATCGGTCCACGCTGTTACGGGGGTATTTAGACCTGCACCACCCAGTGGAAGACTTGCGCCGCTAATCGCTTCGGGCACGAAAGAGCTACTAATGCTTCTTGGGATTGCGCCAGTTTCCTGCGGAGCGAAGGCAAACAAAGTTACCAGAATTATAAAAACCATAAAGAGGGCTACACCGCTGTACTCCTTGCTGACGCGAGGTAATCTGCGTTTTGTTTTTGCAAGGGTACGTGAGCTTTCCTTTAACAGCGTGTAAAATGGCTTAGTTACGCTCAGTATACCAACTGACGCGATAACCGCATACGCCGGGGCAAAGATTGCAAGTAGACGAATCATTGAACCTGCGAAATAAAGTGAGGTTATTGCGAAGATTAGTAGAAAGACGTTTCTGTTTGTGGGGTTCCTGAGTGTGAAGTATAAGCCAATGACAAAGAACAATATGCCAACGCCTAACTCAATGTAAATGTTTCCCCAGGCCGAAATCTGCTGTTCAGCTACTGAATTTGTAATTGGAGAAGCAACCCTTAAGAATGGGTTTAAGATTGACCCGAATTTACCGGCTATGGAACCCAAATGTCCAGTTAACGACAGACCAAGGAAGCCGCCTGCAACAATAACCAGTGCTCCAGCGATTAATGTGATTTTGCTCCTCACTGATATGTTGTTACGCAGAACTTCTGCGATTAACAGCAAGAGGAATACTCCTGCAACAGGTAGCACTGCATAGGAAATTAAGTAGCTTAAGTTGATGTAGGGAATAAGTGTGGCTAAATATAGACCTAAACCAAAGGTTATGCTGTAGCTTACAAGTAGCTTTCGGTTATACCTCTTGAGTAAAATCATAACAACTGAGAATAATGCAATCAAATCGACGACGTAATATGCTCCACCCCAACCGGCTATGAAGTAAGCGAGTGCTGCACCAGCACCCAGCGAATAGATCAATGTTCCACGTACAGTCCTCTTAGCATCTACGGACCTCAAGAACAGAAATATAAACAGAATAAGAGCAACTGTGCCTACAACCTGTGTGTCGTAGAATCCAAGTGATGTTCGTTGAATAATTGACGGCTCAAGAGCTAAGAACAAAGCAGCAAATAAACCGACTGCTCGGCCACCATAGTCTTTGCCGATAAAATACATTATTAAACACGAGATAACGCCGATGAAAGGCGGTATCAAAGAGGTAAACGTCATTAAATCGATGTTTGCTCCAAAGGTCTTGAACACCATGTACAATGCGGCGCCTGTCATGGGTGTTCCCGGGAGGGATTCTGTGCCCATGTTGAAGCCGAACGGATACCACAGTTTATCGTTGATCCACTGTGTTGGCCAATATGGCGCGAGTAAACTGCCGTGAGTTACCATGTATTGAGTTAGGCTGAATTGATAATAAGGGTCAAACTCATTTAGGAGAGCGGTTCCACCACTTAGGTTTTCCCAGCGTAGGGGTAAAATACGCACGACAAAGGCAACGAAAAGTATTAGCGCTAACGCCGAAATAGCGATTATTTGACTGTGGCTTACTTCAATGCGTAACCTGCTGAAAGGCGATAGACGATTATTTAGTTTTTCCTTCAATCCTTCCCCCATTTGCCATCTCTCCATACATCAAGTGAAAGCGTAATTGGTCCTTAAACTGTAACGCTCAATTTATAGACATTAGACGTTTATTTATGGCTTTCCAAAAGAGGGCAAAAACGCATGCAAGCTATATTTGTTAGCTCAACCAATGCAAAACTACATATTTGAATAGCGGAACAATGCACAATTGAAAAATTCTCATTTACAACTAAAAATTAGGTATAACCGTTTTAGAAAAAGCTGGAGTGCTTTTTTGCAGCCTAAATTTCTTGAGCAGAACAATTTCACGGCCAGGCGTACGTATAGACTTATTTCGCTGCTTTTGGGTAAGGTGTCTTATCGATGTTTAGGTAATGGCTTAACTTCGACGTCCAGCGGCACCAATGATAATTTTCGATCGCATTTGGGGCATTTTCCGCCATTCTGGGCAATAATTTCGTCTGGTGGTTTAAGGTCAGATCCATCATACAAAATATGCTTGCATCCGTGGCATATAACCCGTTGCGGCAACCCGTTCCCCTGATATTAACACGAATAGGGCATATTTATTGATTGCTTCAGATAGCTGAATGCAGTGCAAGATGGTTGTGCCATTGCTAAACCTTATTTTAAGTGAAGGCTATCTTGAAGTCGAAGAAGTTTGCAGCCTTGGCAAAGTACACTTTAATCATCACAGAGAAGCCTGATGCGGCAAACAGAATAGCTATGGCTTTAGACGTTGAAGGCAAACCTAAAAAGCTGTTCGACAGCGGCGTCCCCTACTTTGAGGCTCAGAGAAATGGGCGTTTAGTGGTTGTTCCAGCCCTGGGGCACCTTTACACTGTAGCAGGTATAGAAAAAGCCAAACGGGACTACCCAGTTTTCGAGTACCAGTGGGTACCACGGTTTAAGGCGGAGCGTGGGGCGTCTAGAATCAGAGTTTGGCTTAAAGTGATTGCTAAGCTAGCGGAGAACGCGGAGGCTTTTGTGGATGCCTGCGACTTTGACATCGAAGGAAGCATCATAGGCTACACTATTCTGCAGTATGCTTGCGGAGGTAAAGCACAAGCTGCGAAACGTATGAAGTACTCCACACTTACCAAAGAAGAACTCCAAGAAGCCTATTTGCAACTGCTGCCTAAACTAGACTTCGCTTTGGTGGAGGCCGGTTTGGCGAGGCATGAAGTTGACTGGCTGTATGGCATAAACTTGTCCAGAGCCTTAACGACAGCAGCAAATAAGTGCATCGGGCGATATGCGACGTTGAGTACTGGGCGTGTACAGGGACCGACACTGAACTTTCTGAGGGAACGCGAAGAAGCCATAAGACGTTTTGTGGCAACTCCTTACTGGACCATAACGTCAAAAGTGGCTTCCGACGATGCGATCTTCGATGTAGAGTATGAAAGGATTCTTGAAAGCAGCAAGGAAGCCGAAGCCATCATTGCAGCGTGTAAAACTAAAGAAGGCCAGATTACAGCGGTAACCGTGAAAGAGTTTGAGGAAAAGCCGCCTTTTCCCTTTGATTTAGGTGCCCTTCAAAGTGAAGCCTACCGACTTTTCCGCTATTTACCCATTCGCACTTCTAACGCTGCCCAACACCTCTATCTAGCCGCGTTAATTTCCTACCCCAGAACAAGCAGCCAAAAACTCCCTCCCTCAATCAACTACCAAAATCTCCTACGAAAATTAATGAGAATACCCGCCTACTCAAAACAGGCATCAGAACTGCTCGCTAAACCATCGTTGAAACCAAACGAGGGACAAAAAACCGATTCAGCTCATCCCGCCATCTACCCTACGGGAAATATGCCTGAAAAGCCACTCGGCACAGTGGAAAGGAACATTTTTGACCTTGTAGTGCGCAGGTTTATGGCGGTTTTCAGTGAATCGGCTGTTTGCCAAAGCATTTTTGCCACTGTGGACATCAATGGACACCATTTCGGCTTTGCCGCATCGCGTACGCTTCAAGAAGGCTGGCTTAATACCTATAAGCCATATGCTAAAATAAAAAATGACGCCGTACCGCCCTTAACTGAGGGGAAAAAAGTCACAGTGAAACGTGTTACCCTCAAAGAAAATTTCACCAAGCAGCCTACGCGCTATAACCCCCGCAGTTTGCTGATGAAAATGGAAAAAGAGGATATAGGAACCAAAGCAACCAGAGCTGGAGTCATACAGACTCTCTTCGACCGCAAATACGTCGAGGGAACCGACTCACTTGCAGTTTCTGACCTCGGCTGCCAAGTCACAGAAATCCTCTCCAAATACTGCCCGGAAATCGTTTCATCACAATTCACTAGAAGCCTTGAAGACCAAATGAACCAGATACAAATCGGCAATCAAACTAAGCAAGCGGTCCTGCAAAAGACAGTGGAAATCCTGAAACCAGTCACCTCCGCCTTAAAAGCAAACGAGGAAGATATTGGTCAACAATTAAGCCAATCAATTGAGCAAGCCTCACTTGAAGAACGCACCGTGGGCACTTGCTCAAAATGCATGGATGGCAAACTGGTGATTTTGCGTTCGAAAAAAACAGGAAAACGGTTTGTCGGCTGCACGAACTATTTCAAAAGCAAATGCAACGCTGCTTTTCCATTGCCGCAAAATGGCTTGATAAAGCCCCTAAGAAACGCTTGCAAAAACTGTGGTTCGCCAATGATAAAGGTGCTTGCAAAGGGGAAGCATACATGGAAGCTATGTCTAAACCCTGAATGCCCGACAAAGCGAACAAAAGACAAAGGAACTAAAAAGGATGCTTGAAAAAAGATTGCTCGCCTTAGCAATTCTTGTCAGAGTTTTGTAGGTTTTATGCTGTGAGGGGTATCAGGCCGATTGTTCTGCTTTTAGATTCAGAAAAATTCATTAACTGGACTAAGGGTAAATGGGTAGAAAGGACCACAAATCAAGGAGTGTACGACAGTGACAAGTAAATTAAAGAAGAACTCTTCATCATTATCGTTTTCGCTAAGTCGATGGTTCCGCAAAGCTACAACCAACACACCCACATTTGCCATACTAACAATAGCGGTAGTCGTTTATTCCGTCTTCATCTTTGGCGGCGGCATATACACTATAATTAATCATCCACCAACCTCAGCTTACTACAACAACCAATTCTACTTCATCTATCCAAGCCTTAGCTCACAGTTTGTTTCCGATACAATCATCTCCATGATGCTTTATGCACTTGGCTTCATTGGCTTCCTCATTATCTACCAGAGCAGCAAAAGTGCCTACAAACCAAGGCAAGCCTATATGATGCTGGTCATTGGAGTTGCACTTGTGTTCATGTCATACATATTCTTAGAAGGAGTAATCGCCTACAAACAAAGTAACGGGCAATAGACCCCTCCCCGTTTAGGCTTTTTGATCTTGAGGTTTCTTTTAGTTTTTAATTCTTATTTAGAAGTAAGTATTTTGATTTAGGCGTGAAATGTTTTGCTAAAAGATGCTTGGACAGTTGCGATTGAAACGCTGAGCTGGATGGAAATGCAGAAGCTTAGCGAGCACATGGCACTGGAAAGAACCGTCAAACAGTTGGCTGTGAAGGACCCAAATGCCATCCGCTACGGCTACGGGATGGTAGTTGAAGTAACAAGGCAAAGAAACCTAATAGATAAATTTGTCAATGTTACTGTTTCACCCAAAAAAATCGGCGACTATAACCTAGGCATCCAATCTTTTTTGCGTCTCTACGTATATCAAACTCGCGCCGTCAAAAGCTGGGGCAAAGTCAACCTCAAGGAAGCAGAACAAATGGCAGCCATGGGTAGATCGATTCTTGGTTGGCAGACAATGCGGGAGATTGAGCAGTTTTTGGGTTTTTTACTCACTCAACAACTTGAGCCAATTTTGGCAACAGCCGACGAGGTAGAAAGAATTAGTTTAGAGACTTTTCACCCATCATGGTTTGTAAAATACTGCTTTAACTTACTGGGGCATAACGATGCATTGGCGTTTTTGCGAGGAAGCATCAATCCACCCCCAAATTATGTCCGCATTAATACTCTAATGGCGACCGAAGAAGCCATCGTTCAGAAACTCGGCGAAGAAGGAGTAAAACTCGAAAAAGAGCCGCAGTTAAACTACACATACAAAGTCACTGAAGCAAAGCGACCCCTAAACCTGCTTGTCAGCCACAAAGAAGGCTTATTTTGTATTCAAGACAAAGCAAGCTGCTTCGCCACCCAAGCCGCAGACCCCAAAGTAGACACAGTGGTTTTCGATGTTTGCGCCGCACCAGGCGCCAAAACAACTTACATCGCGCAGCTCATGAAGAACAGCGGCGCCATCTACTCAATCGATTACTCTTCGCGACGGCTGGAAGCATGGAAAAAAGAAACCGCCCGAATGCACACCTCAATCGCCCAGCCCTTAATCGCCGACGCCTGTGCAACCCTGCCACTTAACGGCAACGCAGACCTCATTGTTTTAGATCCACCTTGCACGGGCATCGGCATTTTCGCCAAACAGCCTTCAGCCAAATGGCGCCTCAGACCCAAATCCATAGAGAAAATGGCGGAAATCCAGTGGCAGATGATAAACCGTTGCGGCGAAAAAGTGGCTCCAGGTGGCGCCCTAATTTACTCCACATGCAGCATAACTCTGGAGGAAAACGAGGCGATTGTTGGACGATTCCTAAAGGAGCATGAGGAGTTTTCTTTGGCGGAGATTGAGCCGAAAATCGGGCTGCCAGGGTTACAAGGGTTAACACAATGCCAAAGGCTCTACCCACACATTCACCGGTGCAACGGCTTTTTCATAGCCAAACTCCGAAAAGAACAGGCTTTTCTGCCAAAATTGCCTATCTAACCTATACTTTTTAAATTAACACATACCTCTTTTGTTTTTGGTTTTTCTAGGCCATCAACCGAAACCCAAAAGCTAAACGATTAACCCGTTCTCCTATGTGCCAAAGTCGCCGAGTGTTCTTTGAGGTGTTTCTTTGGTGTAGAGTGGGTAGGTTATTTTTGTTCCCTCCACATGAGCGAACTCTGTTAGTTGGTGATTGATTGTGCTGTCTTTGCCGATTATGTGCAGCACTTTGACGTGCCGGACGACAAGGGCATCACTGATAAGGCTTCGGTGGCAGCGCCAAGGCAGGGCTTCGGCGCACATTAGGGCGACACAGTTTTCCCGTGCGAGAACAACTAGTTTTAGGAGGTTGTCGGTGAAATCTTTGGTTTGCATGTAGTCGGCATAGCCTCGAAAGCCCATGTTTTTCCATGCCAAGTTGACGCTGTTGCGGGTGGGGTGGCGTAGACCACCAATTTCAGGCATGTGGATGTAGCGAACGCTAGCTGGTTTGAGGGTTGTGGGAAGCGTTTCTTTGTTGAATTGGGGATTGTGGCGGCTTCGCGGCACGGTTCGGACGTCAACAAGCAAGGTGATATCATAGGTTTTGAGCAGCATTAGGAATTCGTCTAGAGTGCGGGTTGAGTGCCCGATTGTATAGATTGTTAGTTGCAGATCGTTGGACAATGTGTTCGCCAAAATCTATTTATGCCGCATCCAAATATAAGCGCGAACAGATAACAGTTCAGTTTTCCAACTTGCTTTCCAGTACAAGTTTAAGCAAAAAGCCTGATTTAACACCTATTTATAAAAACCAACCCAAAACAAAGCCACTTACAAATTTACTCATCCCATAGAGTACCCAACTTTTTATTGACAAACTAAATCACAAAAATGCCAGACCCAAACTATCCAGAAAAGATCGTCTACGAGGATGGGAAGGCGTCTACAATTTACACAGGATTTGTACAGGTAAAATGAGCTGACTGCGCTCTCTCTATAGGAGGGAGGGGTCTACTATTTACATCACTTTTCTATAGGTAAATAGGCGATCCAGCTCTGAACCAAACTATAGTAGGGTAGAGGTCTAGTATTTGCTGCTCAAGTTGTCAGGTTAATACTAGTCACAAAAACCAAAAGAGTTCAAACGGATCTGCCTTTCGAGGCGGGGATAGGGGTCTCAATTTTACTACTAGTTTCTGTAGGTAAAATTGGATCTGACAGTTCAGAAACCAAATGTCCACTTTCTGGACGCATTAGATGAAAGGTAGGAGGGATAGGGGTCTACTATTTGTAACAGATTTCAACAATCAAAAAGGCGAACCCAAATCAACCCATCTTATAGATGGATAAGGGTCTAGTATTTACTACCAACTTCAATAGGTAAATACCAACCCCAAACTATCAAAACGTCATCGGCAAAAAAAATAACTCGCTATGGAGAAATAGGTTGCTACTTGCGTCTTGATGCTTCAAGCTGACAAAGCATTTCCATTGTTACCTTCGCGGCTGTCACCGCTGAAACACCCTGATCATAAATGGGGGCAACTTCGACGACATCAAAGCCCAAAACACGTTTGTCGCAGATGCTGCATGCAAGATCCAAAAGCTGGGTAGTGCTGAGTCCTTCAGGTTCTGGGTTCTGTACTGCCGGCGCGTAGGCCGGGTCAAGCACATCCATATCCACTGTCAAGTAGAGATTGTCGTAGGGTAGAAGCGCCTCCCGTAGTTGTTCGCCGACAAGCAGCGAACCCTGCTTTATGATTTGCTGACTAGTAAAAAACTCCGCGCCTGCCTTCTTTGCCGCCGCCAACTCCTCTTTGCATACTGCTCGGGTGCCAACCTCGATAATTTTGGCAGGCTTCACTTGCTCGCTAATAATCTGCATAAAAGTGGTGTGCGAAAGAGTTGAATCCATGAATTCACAGCGAAAATCTAGGTGCGCATCAAAACTTACAACCGCAGTCTTGGCCGCCTTCACGCCCAACCCCTTTATTTCGCCAAGGGTAATTGTGTGTTCACCGCCTATTGCAACGGGCATTTTGCCAACTGCAACTATGTCCTCAACCACCAGCCTAGTCATGTCAACAGTTTTCATAGCTTCCAACGACACATTCAAATCGCCTGCATCATGTAACGCCACATCTTCAAGGTCTATGCCGCTGCGGAAACTGTAGGTTTCAACGTTTTGGGATGCATGCCGTACAGCGTTCGGAGCAAACCTTGCCCCATTTCGATAGCTGCTTGTAGAGTCAAAAGGCACACCAAAAACCACATATTTACCATCTTCAAAGGTCTTCTGCACACTGCCAAAAACGTTTGTTTGCGAAGTAAAAAGCTCAAGGTAACTCATGCAATCATCCTTCTACGGGTGGTATTCACTTAATCCCCTTCTAAACTGTTTCGCTTAACATCGATGCAGTAAATTTATTAATCAAACAATCACTGCTTAGGGTAAAGGCGAGCATAAAATGTCCATAATGACTATACTGAAAGACTTCAACCGCATAGAGCTAGCAGCATTAATCTTCTACATTGCCAGCGGAATAATTTTCCTGATATACTTGGCATTAACGAGTGCGCCGCAGCTTGGCTTACTTGGCATTGTTAGCGTAATCAGCGGGTACGGAGTATTAACACAAAGACGTTGGGCGCCTTGGCTCCTCATTGTACTTTTTGTCGCAGCCACAACCTTCTCGCTCTACACCTTGGCTGTCGTAGGATTCAGCAATGCGCTGTTTGGAGTAAGTTTAATTGCTTACGCAGTACTGACTTGGGCGCTAACTGGGTATTTGCTTCTCAGAAAAAACATGCTTACATTTTAGGGCTTGCCTAAAACGCTTCGGAAAAGTGCAACAGCGACCTCTTGGTTTGTATCCACAAACTGCTCATTTTCTGGTATTTCAACAAACCCGTCTGCCTTAGCCAACGTTGTAATGGCACCTGCGGCGCCAGTTTCAACGGGTTGCGCAATCAGGCGGCAACTGTCGTCAAACATTAACTTCACCATCACAAACGTGCGTCTACCTTTGGCACTGAACATTTTCGCGCCAGCAACGGCTTTAACAATCTTCATTTGGGCTAAGGGTCTACCTGCTAACTGCAAAATAATGGGTCTTGCAAGCAAATAGAAAATCAGCAAAGCAGACGTCGGGTTCCCTGGCAAAGAGAACACTGGTTTCTCACCGACGAAGCCTATAGTGGTGGGTTTTCCAGGTTTAACTGCGATTCCACACACAACAATTCCAGGCTTGCCCAGTGAATCTACGATTTGAGGGGTGTAATCTCTCGGACCCACTGAAACCCCACCAGAGGTAATCACCATATCAGCAGAAGCCAATGCCGTCACCATGGCTTTATGCAAAGCAGCTTTGTCATCAGGCACCACGCCGAAATAAACGGGTTTTCCGCCGCACTCAACCACTGCCGTGGATAGGCTGTAAGAATTGATGTCATAGATTTTTCCAGGCGGCAAAGGCTTGCCAGGCTCAGTTACTTCGCCTCCTGTGGAGAGAACAGCAACCATAGGTATTCTCAAAACCTTAACGCTGGTTAAACCCATAGCAGCTAAGACACCTACCTCAGAGGAGCCTAAAACCTGCCCTTTTTTGAATATAACATCCCCTTTTTTGACGTCAGCGCCCAGCTTCATTACATTCTCGTTTGCAGCGACTGTAACAAAAACTTGCAGGTCGTCGTCTTCTCTCTCGGTGTCCTCAATCATAACCACTGCGTCAGCACCTTCAGGAATGGGAGCGCCCGTGACGATTTCAACTGCCTCACCCTTACGCAAAACAAGCGTCGGCTGTTCACCTGCAGCCACTGCGCCAACAACTTTCAGCTTAGCAGGCTGGTTTTCGTCTGCCCCAAAAGTGTCTTCGGACTTCACTGCATAGCCATCCATGGTTGAACGGTTAAACGGTGGAATATCAAGTGTCGAAACGGCGTCTTCAGCAAGCACACGGTTATAGGCTTCAAGCAACACGGCAATCTCGTCTGCTAGCAATGCTGGTTTAAACTGGTTTGCAATAGCTTTTCGGGCCTCTTCAAGCGTCATAAGTTTACGGAACATTAGTTTGCAACCTCCACTGGCCCAAACATATGGACAAACACTATTTCACCTTTTGTTACGCCTTCACGGTTCTCGTCAATTACTACAAAACCGTTACTCTGAGTCATAGTGGATATTGCTCCTGAACCTTTAGTGCTTACTGGTTCAGCATAAAACTCGCCGTCCTTTAGCCTCACGTGAACTCGAACATAGGTTTTTCTACCAAGTGCGCTGGAAACATGTCTTGTTAAGGTGGCTTTCAGCATGGGCCGCGATTCAGTTTTGGTCATGCCAAGCATCTTGCAAATCAATGGTCTACCGAATACTTCGAAACCGATAATTGCAGCCACGGGGTTACCTGACAAAATCAAAACAGGCTTGCCCTCCAAAACGGCAAGAGCTGTCGGCATCGCCGGACGCAAAGCAACACCGTGCACGAGAACTCCTGGCTGCCCAAGCTTGTTGACAGCGTCAGGCACCAAATCTAACCCGCCCACACTTGTCCCGCCAGTAGTGATTACGACGTCATAAGTTTTGAGGGCTACCAGAATTTTAGCGGTGATTTCATCCATGTTGTCCTTTACTATACCTAAGTCAGCCGTTTCAGCACCAAGCTCATGACAGACGCCCGAAACCATGACTTTGTTTGAGTCGTAAATGAGATTGCCGGAAAGCGGAATACCGACTTCAGCAAGCTCGTTTCCAGTGGCTAAAACCGCAATTTTCGGTTTAGCGGCAACTTTTAGTTGGCTAAAACCTAATGCTGCGGCTAAACCAAGGTGATAGGGGTTGAGTCGGGTTCCAGCTGACGCAATTAAGCTGCCTTTTTTTATATCCTCGCCTATTTTGGCAATGTTAAGCGCAGGTGTTACAGGGCAATAAACCAGCAGTTTGCTTTCCTTTTTTTCAGTGTTTTCTATTATGACTACGGCATCGGCACCTCTAGGAATTGGGTTACCAGTCCAAATCTGCCTCGCTTGT
>PLSP01000110.1 GCA_003165195.1 Candidatus Bathyarchaeota archaeon
CATGTCGAGCAGATTCACGAAGAAGTCATTTGTGAGCATCTCTGGTTGCTTGGTGAAAACACCATACTGGGACTGCCCGAAGTTCGCGTTCAAGACGCGCATACCCCCAACGAGAACCGTCATCTCAGGAGCAGTCAGCGTCAACAGTTGCGCACGATCAACCAGCAGTTCCTCTGCCGATACGGCGTATTTGGTTTTGAGATAGTTACGGAACCCGTCTGCAACCGGTTCGAGTACGGCGAATGACTCCACATCCGTTTGCTCTTGCGATGCATCCGTACGTCCAGGCCTGAAAGGAACGGTTATATCGTGACTTGCATTCTTCGCAGCTTGCTCGACACCTGCGCATCCACCCAGAACAATCAAGTCAGCGAGCGAAACCATCTTCCCGCCTGACTGCACACTGTTGAACTCTTTTTGGATTCCCTCAAGGGACTGCAGCAACTTCTTCAATTGAGCCGGCTGGTTGACTTCCCAATCTTTTTGCGGAGCAAGACGGATGCGACCCCCGTTCGCACCACCGCGCTTGTCGGAGCCACGGAATGTGGATGCCGACGCCCAGGCGCTCGAGACCAGTTCTGAGATTGATAAGCCCGAGGTAAGGATTTTACCCTTGAGGTCTGCGATATCCTGCTCATCAATTAGCTTATAATCGACTGCTGGTATCGGGTCTTGCCAGATCAGTTCCTCCGATGGAACTTCCGGGCCGAGATAACGTGAGCGGGGGCCCATATCGCGGTGGGTAAGCTTGAACCACGCTCGGGCGAACGCATTTGATAGCTGATCCGGATTCTCGTAGAAGCGCCTTGCAATCTTCTCGTAAACCGGGTCGAATCGCAGGGCGAGATCAGTGGTCAGCATGGATGGCGCGTGACTCTTTAACGGGTCGTGCGCATCCGGTACAGTACCGGCGCCTGCGTCACCCTTCGGCTTCCACTGGTACGCACCGGCCGGACTCTTGGTCAGTTCCCAATCGTAGCCGAACAGGTTCCCTAAGAAGTTGTTGCTCCACTTAGTTGGCGTCTTAGTCCAGATAACTTCCAGGCCGCTGGTAATCGTGTCATCACCTTTGCCCGTGCCAAATTTGCTCTTCCAGCCGAGACCCTGTTCCTCGATGAGGGCGGCTTCAGGCTCGGGACCCAATAGTGAACCAGCGCTAGCGCCGTGAGTTTTACCGAAGGCATGGCCGCCTGCGATGAGGGCCATCGTCTCCTCGTCATTCATCGACATGCGAGCGAAGACCTCGCGGATATCCTTAGCGGCAGCAAGCGGATCCGGGTTGCCGTTCGGACCTTCCGGATTGACATAGATTAGCCCCATCTGCACAGCAGCAAGCGGATTTTCAAGGCCCCTCTCCCCTGAATAGCGTTTATCACCTAGCCAGGTGGTTTCGGAACCCCAGTAGACATCCTCTTGCGGCTCCCAAATGTCCTCGCGTCCACCGCCGAAACCGAAGGTCTTAAATCCCATCGACTCCAGAGCGCAGTTGCCGGCGAGGATCATCAGGTCAGCCCAGGAGATTTTCTTGCCGTATTTCTGCTTAATCGGCCAAAGCAAACGGCGCGCCTTGTCGNNTATGCCACGCCATACGAATGAAGAGTCCCCCGTAGTGACCGTAATCGGCCGGCCACCAATCCTTCGAGTCGGTCATCAGCGCATTGAGATCCTTCTTCACGGAGTCCAAGTCGAGTTTCTTGAATTCATCAGCGTAGTTGAAGTCCTTGCCCATCGGATTGGACAAGGGAGAATGCTGGTGCAAAATATTCAGTTTCAACTGGTTCGGCCACCAGTTTTGGTTCGACGTGCCCCGCCAACCAGACATAATCATTGGATTCTTTTTTTCAGTCATCTTAAAAATCACCTTAACTCAGACTACATGCATATGTTTGTAGCCATTATTATTTATTTTTGGTGCTCCTAGAAGAATAAGTTTTGAACAACTTGCAAAAAACTTTGTCTTGTAAAATCTACTCTAACGATATATCTACGAAGAGCCGAACGTCGCTTACTCGCTGAGATGCTGAACAAATAAGGCCCTTTGGTGACCATAGGCTCATCCTCAAGATGATCAGATCGACAACGTTAACATAAGCGACGAGTAGTCCCATAGGTACTATCAGTTTCGGTCATTGGTCTACAAGCGAGGATTAAATAGGAAAATGTAACAATGACAATTGGTGAGGCATTCGCTTGTCAAACGATGAAAATGCTGCTGAAAAGATATGCAACAACAGAAGTTTTTGATGCATTAGGGCATCCTACACGAGTAGTTATCCTGAAGGCTTTAATTTAAGGACCAGCTGGTTTTGCTGAGTTAAAAAAGAAAACTGGACTCGAAAGTAGCGGTCATCTTTTACATCATTTAAACAAGCTCAACGGCTTGGTAAAAACCGATGAGTATGGCAAATACTGTCTTTCAGATCAAGGAAGAGCCGCTTTGATGAGCGTGCAAACTGTAGAAAAGGTTGCAGACCTAAAGGCGAATAGGAAGACTGCAAATTACCTTGAACATGCAGAAACAATCTTGAAAGGTCTTTTTGTTGCGTTTGAAGTTCTATTGGTTCTGAGTTCCGCAACAGGGTTTTACCAGTTAAAAGAGAAGGGCTGTTTGAACAAAAAAATAGGTTGTGCGAGTGACATCTCTTCGGGTAAGGGAGTTCATTTCCAACCTATGTTCAATTTGAAAGGGAGGGGAAGTTCAACCCCAACTTTCAAGATGCTTTGGAAAGAAAAGAAGGGACGAACAACAGCGGAGACAGCTGTTATTACATTTTGTGCTCTTTGAGAACGGTCATCGGTGACGTACTAGTATCGGCGATGCCTGGAATGGCTCGTAAGACCTCGCCGATGAAGTGAAGGCTATTTTCATTGCTGTCGGCTTTGAAGAAAATGACGAAATCCCAGTATCCATATAAGCTCCATGAAGACTCGATCATTACTCCTTTCATTGGTTCGGTGGGCATCTTTTTGAACCCTTCCCAGAACTCGCCGCCCTTTCCTGAAATCGTTTTGACTAAAACTTGATATTTCATCATGCTTTTTTCCAATTAAAACACCGTTCATATCTTGTAAAAACGTGCCTTTAAGACTCTGTGACTACATAACCGCAACCACAATCGCCTCCTTCCTTAATCATTAGTCTCAATGGCTAATTTTGGAAGTGAAGTTAAGCCGCTTATGATGGCTAAATTTCTTGACTATGTCGTTTTTTTGGGAGAGCCATTGCGCGGTATATTATTCGTAGCAACTTGGGTGAGAACGGGTTTGTTGTTTGCGTGCGATTTCTGTTCGTCTGATAGCCCATAGTCAGTTAAACCTCTGCCAGCGCCTTCCTCTCTCACTTCAATATGAATATGTCTGTTTCACGGTTTAAAATCTGCTTTAACAGTTTAGCACGCGTACCATTAATGGCTAACAGACAGTAAGACTTAGCGTGCGCGGTGTTTAACTTACTTCTTCGCTTCGAGAAGAAAGAAATTTGATATTTACAGCACTAAAGGTAGACCGAGAAGGATTTTAGATAGCTGAATAGTTGAATGGCTCGACCACTTCAATCCTGCTAGATGGGACCTTTGGCACAAAGCAAATTAGACAACGCTCGGGAAATGCTGAACGCTCTAAAACTTTTTAGGCGAAGAAAGTGTAAAGTTTGAAAGAGAGATGCAGGCAAGGTATTGAATTATGAAAAATGCTATGTCGAAAATATATGTTCAGCCCGTGCTGTTAAACAGTTTCTCAGAATTTCTAGCCTTTGCTAAAAGCCAACATTGCAACATGGAAGTTGCAACTTTTACATACTTCAATGTTTATGATGCAGACTGGCCAAGAGTATTGCAGGAACAAGAAGAGCAACTTTCTTCTTTTGAAGGGAGAATCTCGATGCATGGCATATTTCAAGACTTACTTATTCATAGCAGTGACAAAAAAATAGCAGAAGTCTCAAAACAACGAATATTGGAAAACTTGGAAATAGCTAAGAAGCTTAAGGCCACCCAAATCGTTTTTCACGGAAGCTTTAATCCGCTAATAAGAGACGAACATTACGAGAAGGAATGGATAGATAGAAATGCAAGTTTTTGGTCCGAAGTTCTGCGCAAATTCGAGATCACGGTTTTGCTGGAAAATACTTGGGAACAAACACCGGATCTATTCAGACATTTGTTGGATCAATTAAACTCACCGCGTTTTAAAATCTGTCTTGACATTGGGCATGTAAACGTCTACTCTAAAGCCTCGACCAGAGAATGGTTTGCTTCTTTAGGGCAGGAGATTTCGTATATTCATATGAGCGATAATATGGGCGAAAGAGATCAACATTTGGAGATTGGAAAAGGCAAAATCAACTGGCAAGAGTTTTCACGATTAGTTGCAGAATACACGACTAATCCCGAAATTGTCCTAGAGCTTGTGACGTTAGAAAAAACCAAGCGATCACTTAGTAGCTTAGAAGTAAATGAAATCTATCCTTTCAACAATAAGTCATAGAAGCTAGCACGCTTCCGATCTCAGCTGACACTTAACCCGCCATGTGGCGCGCGCCCCGTCTTTACAGCATTAACGTTAGCAAGAGGTTTTTACTGGCAAATTGGTGCTAGTATCCCGAGGGCGCCATTTTTTAAGGCAATTTTTGAGGTTATTTCACACAAATAAGCCATAATTAATCTTACTCGCAAAATCTCCGAAATAAGGGCAAAAACTTTTACTGGCAAAAACAAGCAAAAGGGGGTCCGCTGGGATGTGCCAATTATTTTAAACAAAACCCTTCAATTTTTACTACAAAAACAAATTGTGGACCCGCTGGGACCAAAACTCAAAGTATGGTAGAACGTTTTCAAATTTTCAGTTGAAAACTCCCACTTTAGCAAACGGTATTAGCCGCGGGTTATGGATGATGGCAGCTTCAGACGTGCATTTTTTTGTCTGGAAAACTGATTGCTTATTCAACACTCTTTATGCTTTAATCATGACTAACATCATTTTGAATTTTCTAATTGCTTTGAGTGCATGTGGTTTATTGGCAGGCAAAATTGCCATTTCTCCTTCTTTCACTCGATAGACTTTTTCAGATAATGCAACTTCTGCTTCGCCATCGAGAACACTGATCAAAGCGTCATAGGGAGCAACATGTTCGCTGAGTCCTTGTCCCTCATCAAAAGCGAAGAAAGTTACGGTTCCAGCTTTTTTATCTATTAATGTTCGACTCACGATTGAACCTTCTTGATATTCTACCAAACTAGTCATCTTCATAGTTGGAGCCTTTTCAACAGCTTTCTTGTTTTGCACCATCAACAATTCATCTCAGGGTTAAGTCTAACAAAACCACTAAATCTGCACATAAATTTAGAGTTAGTGGTAAACGATTTTTGATTTTTATAGACCAAAAAAATCGAATCGAGAAAATAGATATTTATGCTACTCACTTTGGGCGTTCACTACTACTATCGAAGTCGGTTAAAATAGCGACATAGAAAAACAAGGTGAAGATACATGAAATTGCTTCGCGTGCGCTTCGCTCAATTCTGCCGAGGGTCCCAGTTTTAAAACGTTGGCGCCCTTACTGATAAAGGACAAGAGATATTTACGTTGGGCAATTATTTGAATAATAGGTGTAAGGTGGTGAACAAAAATCAAATGTTCTGCTATCAATGTGAGCAAACTGCTGAAGGGAAAGGCTGCACAACTTTCGGTGTTTGTGGTAAAAATCCTGAAGTGAGTGCGCTTCAAGACTTATTGATCTACATGCTAAGAGGATTATCGCAGTTAGCATTAGAAGGACAAAAAGTGGGCGTCAAAGATGAGCAGTTAAACCTGTTCATTTGCGAGTCAGCTTTCGCCACATTAACTAATGTGAACTTCGACTCTAAAACAATTATTGGTTACATTAACAAATCAGTGAGGTTTCGTGACGTCCTCCGCGAAAAAGTGCAATCAGCCGGAGGATATGTCGGATTCCATGGTCCAGTTGATATGGTACTCGAAAAGACGGAAGAAGGCCTGATTAGACAAGGAAAAGAGTTCGGAATTAACGCTGATTCCTCAAGCGACCCTGACTTGCATGGGCTTCACTGGCTCCTCATTTATGGCATAAAAGGAGTAGCAGCTTACACTTACCATGCTTATCGTCTTGGAAAAAAGGATGACAAAGTCTTTGAGTTCATTCAGCAAGGTCTCGCAGCAACTCTGGACAAGTCGTTAGGTGTTGATGACTTTTTTGATCTCGCTTTGAAATGTGGTGAAATCAATATCAGAGCAATGGAACTCTTGGATGCTGGAAACACAGAAGCCTACGGTCATCCAGTTCCTATGCAAGTTCCGCTTGGACATAGGAAAGGCAAGGCAATTCTGGTGTCAGGTCACGATCTAAAAGATTTAGACGAAATTCTAAAGCAAAGCCAGGGCAAAAGTATCTATGTTTACTCACACGGAGAGATGCTGCCAGCGCATGGCTATCCCAAGTTAAAGAAGTATTCTCACTTTTTCGGCCACTACGGAACTGCATGGCAAAATCAACAAAAAGAATTCGCGAATTTTCCAGGTGCAATTTTGATGACCACCAACTGTCTTCAAAACCCCGCAGAAAACTACAAAGGAAACTTATTCACTTCAGGTCCAGTAGGTTGGCCAGGGGTAACTCACTTAGAGTCTTCTGACTTGAACTGCGTCGACTTCTCACCGGTCATAGAAAAAGCATTAGACATGCCAGGGTTCAAAGAAGACACAACAGTCAAAACAGTGACTGTAGGTTATGCCAGAAAATCTTTTCTTTCATTGGTAGAAAATATAACTGAATCGGTAATGAAAGGGCACATCAACTCTTTCTTCCTTGTAGCTGGCTGTGACGGTGCCAAGCCCGGACGCAATTATTACACCGAATTCGTTGAGAAGACCCCTAATGACAGCCTGGTATTGACTTTGGCCTGCGGAAAATTTCGGTTTTTCGATAAGGACATAGGACAGGTCGATGGCATCCCTAGATTGCTAGATATTGGACAATGTAATGATGCCTACTCAGCTGTTAAAGTAGCTCAAGCTTTTGAAGAAATATTCAAGGTTCGGATGAGTGACCTGCCATTGTTCTTTATACTTTCGTGGTATGAGCAAAAAGCTGTAGCCATTCTGCTGTCTCTTTTCTATTTAGGCGTAAATATTCGCTTAGGACCGAGTCTTCCCGCCTTCATGACCCCAAAAATACTCGAAAGGTTAAAAATAAAGCCTCTAAAAACCCCTGACGAGGACCTAAAAGCGATCCTTGATTATGTCAATGGTGTTGTTGTATGAGCTATCAAAAGGAAGGCTTTCATCAACCATATTTCTTTTGTCAGGTTGCGCGCAAATTTACATTAACATTAAAAGTGTCTCTGTATAACAATTTAGTAAGGAAATAGGAGTTAGTTTTGAAATGTCTTGGCTTAAAGCTATGAGAGAGAAAGAACCACCGGAACCAGTCAATCCACTTGGAACCGTTGTGATAGGCACACTTCACCCAGAAGTAATGGACACTGCTAAAGACATGGTTAGAAGATCTCTCAAACTCGCCCAGTTCAAAACTGTTGATGTTGGGAAAGGGGTATCTCCAGAAGCTTTTGCTTCAAAGGCCAGAGAGGTAAATGCCGACATAATTGTGGTGTCTGTTTTGCTCACAGCCGCTAAAGAGAATCTTCCAAAGCTAATTTCTGCCATGGAACTTGAAGGCCTAAAGGGCAAAACTGTGATCATTGGAGGCGCAGCAGTGACTAAAGAAGATGCAGACAAAATCGGCGCATTGTTTGGCAAAACAAGAGAAGACGCCGTAGCTTTAGCAAAGAAAGCAATTGACCAAAAACGGAACAAAACTTGAAAATTTATTGTTTGTGTAACCTACTTTTGTAATAAGCGGTGACAACCTGATAGTTGCAGATCCCACACTGAACTTTCTTTCAGAGAATTCTTTTATCAAAAGGAAAGTTGTCCTGCGAGAGATTGAACCCAGACTGTTTTAAGGGTACATGTTAGTAATAGTTTAAAAAAACTTTTACTGGTTAATTGGTGCTAATACCACTTCCCGGCGCCAAATTTTACCAGCAGATTTATTTCTAGAGGCTATTCTGATTAAATTTCAATTAAAGGTTATTGTTTTTTGTTTTTGAGTCTGGGTTAGAATAATTCTTGCCAAAATTCTCTAAACAATTTGAATTGGTTTTTTAGGATGGCCAACCACGCTAAGATAGATTGTGCTTTCTTCTACTCCATCCACTCCAATAATTGAGTTAACTTCGTCGTCAAAGAATGCGCCGACTTGGCAGGATCCATAGGAGATGCTTGTAGCTGCCAAAGCTAAATTCTGAGCGATGTGTCCAGCATCCAAATAGACGTATCTATAGGCCCTCTGAGAGTATTTCCATTTTGATCTGCCGAAAATAGCTGTCCAAATAAACACAGCCGGCGCGACAAAACAAATATTTTGATCTAACGCAGCATGAGTTAAGTCGTCGCAAAAATCGCCACGTTTGACTTCTTCCAATGAATGATCTCTAATGTTGTAGTGGTAAAGTCCCTTTTCAACATGTTCAATTTTGTTGGAAACGATATACGTTTCTATGGGATACAATGCTCCAGCTGACGGAGCCATACGGAACTCGAAACCTTGTTGTTTTCTCTGAATACCTGTGGATGCCCATAGCAGAAAAGCCAAATCTTCCAAACTTAGCTGTTGAGCAGAGAAGGCTCTTGAGCTTCGCCGTTTCCTTAGAACTTCGTTGAATGGCACAGTGACCTCTTTTACTTCAGTTGGAAGCTCTATCTTTTTGCACTGAGGATAGCTCTTGTAAGTTTCTGGCTTGTTTGCCCAATCTAAGTTGCCTCCCAGCAGTTTGTGGCGTAAGTATTTTGTTTCTTTTTGAAAATCGTCTCCAATCGACATAATTCTTCTCCCGCGCTTTGGTTTTAAAAAAAATTGTTTTGTTAAATTACGTTACTTGAATCTGTCTAAAGCATCTATGTACCCTTTTTTGGGTGGTTGTTTGGGGATGTTTTCGTTTTTTATGGGTTGAACAGGTTTCGCTTGTGGCGGGCACTGTTTTTTGCAATTGGGCGCCTCAAGTTTAATTGCCCTTAGAACGTATTTTCCGTCTAAAAGTTCGCCTAAGTATTCGTTGTTTGTTGTCCAGACTTCTTTGCCATCAACCCAGCCAATGTTTTTTGAGTTTTTGTCGAAAAGGTTTGCTTCCCAGATGAAGCCAAAATATTCACCATTCAAACGAAAAATAGATTGAGTCATATTTTCTCAACATTGGAATATTATCGGCGAAGTACTTGAGAGTTATGCTTTTCTTAACTGCTGAGTGGAGATAATCGATGTGGCACAACGTGAAGGTTGCGTTTTGGGCAGATTTATCAATCTGTATGTATACATTATGTATTGGCTAACAGATAGATAGAAAGACAAATTTCCATATCAAACGAAGTCTACGACCTTCTCTTAAACGAAAAGGCAACAAAAGTTTTTTTACAGGTAATCAAAGAAAACCTTTGCCCCAAGAAGAGAAAGTAGATATCATGAGCTTGGCCGGTATCTTAAAGGATGATAAGCAGGTGCTTGAGCGATTAAAGCAGTAAATAGCCGCTGAAAGAGAAGCAAATTACGGAAGGACGTTTGAGTGACATTTCTGGATACGAGTGTCATAATCGATTTTTTAGCTGGCGACTCAAAAATTGTTGCTCTGATGAAAGAAATTTTGACTAAAGAGGACGTCAAAACCACAACCATAACCGAGTACGAGTTGCTAAGATACAAGACTAAAATAAGGAAACAGGCTGCTGAAAGATTTCTGTCTGGCGTGATTGTTTGCTCTTTCGACAGAGAGGTCGCCAAAAAAGCCGCCGTACTTTTTGAAGAGCTACAAGATACTGGAAGAATGATTAATGAAAACGATTTGCTTGTTGCAGGCATTTCGCTGGCACATGATGAGGTTTTACTGACAAGAGACCAAAAACTCGCCAGTATTGGCAAAGAGAAAATTAGAATCGTTTAATTGCCAAATACTCCAGGTTTGGGGGGGAAGGGCGTAGTGGTTGTTCTCCCAATCGCCGCATGTTAGGTGATTTAGAGGACACGAATAGTAAACAAAAGCTAAAATCATTATAACCTTGAGAGGCATAAGGAATTAGATTCATAAGTCAATGACTCTAAAAATGGCTTGTAAAATTGGCACCGGAGGGATACTATCTCTTGTTTAATGTTCCTGTCAACGCTCCGGGACAGCAACAAATCTTTAATTATTAATCCACATTCACTAAACGATTCTTTAAAATGGAGAAATGCCTACACCGATAAATTTCGCGCCCCGCTAACTAAAACCTAAACAGCAAAATTTAAGGAAGATAGAAACATTACTATTCTTTATGCAACAGAACCGAGAGTGGACACCCCTTGAAGGTTAGCATAATCTCTCTAACTTGTTGTGCTGGTTGCGTTTCTTCTTTCTTAAACGCTGGAGACGCGTTGCTTGAAATTCTCTCCGGAAATTTCGAAGTCGTATACTCTCCCACATTTGCCGATTTAAAAGAAGTCCCAAGCGTTGATTTGGCAATAGTTGAGGGTGGAGTCGGAACAAAAGACGATGAAAACCTGATAAGAGAGGTTAGAGCCAAGTCCAGAATACTTGTTGCTCTTGGAATCTGTGCCACTCACGGCGGAGTAACGAGCTTAGGCAACATGGGTTCTCTAAGTAAAATTCTGGAAAAAGAGTACTCACTAGTCGAGAAAACCCAGCTTCCAGAACTGGAAGACCTAATGTATCCAATAAACAATTTCGTCGACGTTGATTATTACATTCCTGGATGCCCACCAATGCCTTTCCTGATTGTTCATACACTCAAAAGTCTTGTAAGCGGTAAAGAGCCATTGCGTAACCAGAGCGTTGTGTGCACGGAGTGTCATAGAAAGATAGTTCCAGCAAAGCTTGACAGGCTTTATGGCGTCTACGAAAAAGAATCTGATCCAGTGCTATGCCTTGTAAGTCAAGGTTTCGTATGCTTGGGTTCTCTTACGCGTAATGGGTGTGGGGCTCCATGTCCCAGGGCTGGATTCACCTGCTTTGGTTGCCGGGGTCCACCCGATTCAATGATGTACAGGGTTAGAGACATGTACGGGTTTTTAATCAAGGTTATAGCGTACAGAACTGGGATTCTATCTGAGACTGTGAAAGCAGAGCTTTACCGAAACCCCTTCATATTTCACACATTTATTTTCTCAAAGTTTCAACGTTCCATAGCGAGGGAAAAAGTGATTTGAGCGGCAAACGAGAGATTACACTTTCACCAACGACAAGGATTGAAGGAAACGGAAAAGTAACGGTAACACTTGACGAAGCCGGCAACGTGTCAGACGCTTATTTCTACGCAACGGAAATCCGGGGCTTTGACTATTTCTTGAGAGGAATGGACGCAGACAGGTTGCCCTTTATAATTTCTAGAATATGCGGTGTGTGTTCCACAGCACATGTAATTGCTTCTGTTGAAGCTATAGAAAGCATATATCGCACTGAAATAACGGAGACCGCCAGAAAACTACGCGAACTCTTNNACTCTTGCTAATGGGACAGGTAATTAGTAACCACTCATTGGTCATCTATTTCTTAACACTCCCTGATTTCTATTTTCCGCTAGATGAAGACGCTTCAAAAAGAAACATATTCCAAATAATGCGAGAGAGACCAGACATAGCCCAAAAAGCCATTACGCTGAGGAGCCTTGGCGCCACAATCCTAAACGTTATCGGAAAACGTGAAGTCCACATTCTCTCGGTAATTCCCGGTGGCCTCATCAATCCTTTGCAAGAAAAAGATCGAGAAATGCTACTTCAAAAGGCACAAAGCACTTGGGAAGTCGCAAAGGACGCACTTTCTTTCGGCAAAGAACTCTTTGATAAGAACTGGGATGATTTCAAGAAAGCAGGGGATTGCAAGACTTACTACATGGCTTTGACCAAGAACAACGCTCTTGAATTCTACAATAGCAAAATTCACATTATCGATCCAGATGGTAATATTGTGTCGGAATTTTCAACGCAGGATTACATGGATTTTCTTGAGGAGAAAAGTTACGAGTGGACCTTCGCAAAATTTGCCTACCTAAAATCCCCCGGATGGCCAAAAGGAATCGTTCAAGTAGGCTCAACTGCCAGAATGAACGTGAACTCAAGAGCCACAACTGAAGTTGCCGACAGAGAGATCAAAGAGTTCAAGAGAAAATTCGGAAGCCCCACACACGCAACTTTGCTCTTCGACTACGCTCGTCTCATTGACCTCATTTATGCTTGTGAAAGGGTACAGGAGCTTCTAAGTGACAAAGATATAACCCGAACAGATACTAGAGTCAAGGTAGAGCCAAAGGGCGGCAGAGGTGTAGGCGTAGTTGAGGCACCTAGAGGCACGCTTGCTCACGAGTACGTGCTCACTGATGACGGAAGGTTGGAACGGATGAAACTGATGATACCGACTCAAATAAATAACTTGGCTATCAATCTCAACGTCAAAGAAGCGGCAATGGAATTCATTCACAACGGCGAAATAAAACCGGGGCTCCTAAACAAGATAGAAATGGTGATTCGAGCATACGACCCCTGCATAAAATGCGCCACGAGACAAGCTGATGGACGTGCAAGAATACAGTTGGAGATAAGAGATAGCCAAGGTCAGATAATGAAAGCGGCTTAGTTTAGTTCAGATATGAATCTTAACCGCTTGCTTTCTGCCTTCGATCTTTTAACAACTGTAGCATTTAGCAACTTTTTTAGAAAAATTTTCTAAACCATCTTTAATTTAATAATCTTTGAAAGTTAATTATTCAGAATAGAAAGAGGCAATTTGGATTAGTTATTTCCGCTTCTGCAAAAAAGAAAAAAAGATTGTTAGAGTTTTTCTGGGGCGCAGAGGCTTTCGGCTTTGGCGGCGGTTCGATAACAGCTTTTGCAAATGTATTTTGCGTCTTTAACAATTGGCTTAATTTTTTCTATTGGTACTTTTTCCTCTGCCATCTTGCAGAGGTGTTTTTCATGACCTGGGTGAGGTTGAGCTTTTGACAATAACTTACACCTCGCTTACTCACGGCTTAATGTTAAATATAGCATTGTGATTGTGCTGTCACAACCACAAATACCACGTTTCTCATGAAAGAAGTGCATGGGGGCCTACGGCTTTTCCCTGAAATAGTCTGAAGTTCATTTCTGAAGCGGGTGCTATTCCCAACAGTTTAACTGATTAACTATCTGCAATCGTCAGAGTGATGCTGTGAGGCAACAGTCACATAACTTTAAGTCTGCAAAATGAGAGCCTTTCAACAGAGAACTTGCTTTATTGTAAGCTCGAGAATTGTTTAATTTGGAGGTGAAATTTTATGGCTGATATAGTTGATACAGCAATGGCAGCAGGCACTTTTAAGACACTTGTCGCTGCAGTTCAAGCAGCAGGCTTAGTTGATACGTTGAAAGGTGACGGTCCATTCACAGTTTTTGCTCCAAACGACGAAGCTTTCGCAAAACTTCCAAAAGGAACCGTTGAAGCCCTCCTTGCAGACAAACCAAAACTAACCGCAGTTCTAACCTATCACGTTGTTAACGGCGCAATCAAAGCAGCAGACGTTATAGCACACAAGAACATAACAACTCTGCAGGGGCAAGACCTAAAGATAGACGCTGGAAGATGGCATCTTCACAAAGTCGTGAAAGTGAACGACGCAGACATAGTAAAAGCTGACATTGAAGCAGACAACGGCGTAATCCACGTGATCGATAAGGTTCTTATGCCAATGTAGAAACGCTGCGCTCAAACAACCTTTTTTTCTCTATTGATTTTTTTGAAAAACGCCTTTTTCAGTATTATGAGTGTAAACTATATTCACACAAAACAACTTAGCATCCGCAAACTGAAGGCTTATGATAAGTGGCAAAAATTGCATCTTGTCAAAAAGATGATGGACATTTATGGCTGAACAATAAATGAAGTGGGAGAACCAAGCAAGGTGCAAAGTTCGTCATCCGTTTGCCGCTAAAGAGTTAAACGTGTACAATTCTGAAATTTAAAAAGAGTAAGGAAAATTCGTAGATTTTCCATTTTTTTCCGCAGTTTAGTCTACTGGGATTCCAATGTTTTTTCGGCTTTTTTCCTGCCAAATGCTACTGCAGATAAAGTCACAATCATCATTGCCGCTACCACTGAAATGAGAGTTGCACTGCCGAATTCTGGTACTGTTGGGGTTGGGGAAGAAGTTACAGTAGAGGTTGCTGTTGGGGTTGCGGATGTAGAGGTGCTCGAAGAATCTGATAGATACGAGACGGCATTGGAACCGCTATCCGCTACGAATAACTCACCCACTGCAGAATCGTAAGCTATGCCAAGCGGGAGAGGTCCAAAACTTTCTCCCCCTATGGGTAACTGTACGAGGGGTGCTGTTGCAACCACGGCATTATTGCTGTCTGATATAACAAAGACGGATGCGCCTGCGTTGCTTGTTTCGAAGATTTCGCCTTTGGCAGGATCATAAGCTAATCCTGTGGGATCGCCTGTATAACCTGACCCCAGCGGCACGGTTGCCACGAGGTCATTATTTTTGTCTGATAGTACGGAGACTGAGGCTGAATCGTAATTGGCTATGAAGATTTCGCCTTTGGCAGAATCATAAGCTAAACCTTCGGGAGCACTTCCCCCATTTACGGTTGCAACTACTTTATTGGTACTATCTGAGATAACTGATATGTCGCTGCCGCTAGACAACTCATTAGATACGAATATCTCGCTCTTAGCTGAATCATAAACAACGCAAAGTGGTCCAGCGCCCACGTTTATTGTAGCGACGACGGTGTTGCTGCTATCAGATATGACTGAGATGGTGTCGATGGTGGAAGAAACGGAATTATCGTAGTTAGTGTTGGCGACGAAGATTTCACCTTTGCTAGAATCGTAAGCTGCACCCTCGGGACCTGTTCCAACAGTTATGGTTGCAATCACTGTATTGGTGCTGTCCGAAATAACTGAAACAGTGCCGTCACCGCTATTGGTTACAAATATCTCGCCCTTTGAAGAGTCATAAGCTATGCCAACTGGGTACTGTCCTACGGTTACTGTTGCAACCACCGTATCAGTGCTATCCGATATAACTGAAACAGTGCCATCTCCGTTATTGGGAACAAAAATTTCTCCCTTAGCAGAATCATAAGCTACCCATTCAGGGCTGGATCCCACCGGTACGGAGGGCGGTATTGCAAGTTGTGTTATAGCGGCGTAAACCGCGTTGGTTGCTGACAGGGCAAAAATGGCAATGAGTATTAAACCTAGAATCTTCCAAATTTTGATTTTCATAAACATTCCTCAACCATTATTGAGAGCGGTTATCGCATAGTGGATTTAAAGCTTTCGTTTGCTCGCTTGCTTTATTTCAATTATCTTGCAGTTTCCATTAAATATGCAAAATTTTTACGGTTTGCCGAGTGTCTTAAGACTAAATGTTCTTAATTCTCTTGAATTTGACATAAACGGCTGAAATCGAACAAAATATAGTGATAAAATCTGGACAAGGCAGCGCCAAAGCTAATACTATCCAAATTGAATTTTAAAAAATGTAACGAAAATAGCGATATTTTTTTTAGGCTGTTATTGGGTGTTTTGACTAAATTGGCTTCTGCAGGTTTCTCGAAGAGCCAAAGTTGCTGATTTTTAAGTTAAGGTTCCGACTTTTTGGGCCAAATTCTGCTGGGCTTATGTAGCTGTTAAGGGGCAGTCACAAAGTTTGAAATACGAAAAAAAAGAGAGATTGTTTTATGAAAGCTTTTGTCATGAAGGAAATAGGCAAAGTGGCGTTTCTAGAAAAGCCCATTCCAGAGGCTGGACCAAACGACGCCATCGTTAAAACCACTGCGGCCTTGGTTTGCACATCAGACTTGCACACAGTCAACGGCGCCATTGGCCAACGCAAAGACTTAACTCTTGGACATGAAGCCACAGGTATAGTCTACAAGGTTGGAAGCCAAGTAAAACTCTTCAAACCCGGTGACAGAGTCTCAGTAGGCGCCATAACGCCTGACTGGGGAGACATCGCTTCTCAAGCAGGTTACCCATCCCAATCTGGCCAAGCTCTTGGCGGATGGAAATTCTCTAACACCAAAGACGGCGTCTTCGCAGAGTACTTCCATGTCAACGAGGCCGACGCCAATTTAGCCAAAGATTCCTGACAACGTAACCGATGAAGCTGCTGTTTACGTGTCAGATATGATGTCGACTGGGTTTGCCGGCGCAGAAGCAGCTGACATACCTATAGGCGTCACCGCTGCGGTGTTTGCTTTGGGACCTGTGGGTCTAATGGCAGTCGCTGGAGCCAAATTCAGGGGCGCAGGACTAATCATAGGTGTCGATTCGGTGCCTAAGCGACAAGAGCTCGCCAAGTTTTATGGAGCAGACTTGACAGTTGACCCGTCAAAGGAGGATGCAGTCGCAAAAATAATGGATCTCTCAGGTGGATTGGGCGTAGACAGCTCGATTGAAGCGCTCGGAGCAGAAGTAACTTTTGAGAACGCAATAAAAGTCACAAAGCCCGGTGGAACAATATCAAACGTAGGTTACCATGGAGTTGGCGAGTGTGTTTGTATTCAAAGACTGGAATGGAGAGTGGGAATGGCTCAAAAAACCATAAAGACCAC
>PLSP01000123.1 GCA_003165195.1 Candidatus Bathyarchaeota archaeon
TTATACCGCATCGAAAAACTCCCAGCGGAGTCGCTAAAAACTTCATTCGATACACTGGTAAATTCGACCGTTTAAAGAAAGAAAGAATTAACACTGTAACTGATGGCGAAGTTTTAGCTGAACTCAGCAGAGCTTTTCCAGATGATCCGCCTACTTCAGCGGTTTTTCNNGCTTAGTTTTAGAGGATACACGCGGAGAAGGCGCCATGGGTGCATCAGCCATGCTTAGGGTTAATCCGTTGCGAAACGCATTTAAACAAGCATGACGCGTCATTCACATTATCTCCTTTGTAGCTTTGACAATCTGAGCCATATTGGAACTTTGATCAAAAAGGTCTCAATGGGCATTTCGTCAGAATCCTCAGAGAGCAAGATTTCTCGAAGTGGGCCTTCAGGAAGTTCTAGCGCAAATTTTCTGAATTTTGCGATATTTACTGTGCGCGTTTCGTTTCGGCTCAAATGTTCATCGCTCCAATTCTTCTGTTCAAGAGAAGCATGACTTGAACTACCGTTTAAAAAATCACTTGAAAACTATACGGTTATTTCCAATAATCGAATTGAAAATCTGAATTACAAATATGCAAGTCTTTTAAGCCATTTTTAACTGCTCACTTCTTATGCACCCAGACCAGCTGAAGTCAAACCTTAAACGAATATTGCAGACTTTCCCTCCAGAATTCTATCCAGAGATTAAGGCTGGCGGTAGCTACTACATTGTATTGGAGACAATGTTGAGAATGGAATCAAAAACTACACCAATTACTCAAGGAAACATTTCTCAACAAATAAAACAAAATGAATCTACCGAAGACATAACAGAAGCCACCACCAACAACATAATGCCGGTTATAGAAAAACTAAGATTAAANNAAGAAACAGACAGCTACAAATTCCCTGAAAATGTAGCAAAGGCAATAGGCGAGTTTCTGGGGACCATTCCGTACAAAAGAAAAGGGAGAGTCGGATTCGTCCGTCATATGAGAAATAGCATCGGCCGCTTAATTCTTTGGTATGCCTTGTGTCATCCAAACTCGATTGAACCTGAAGATGTCAAAAAGCAACTCTTTAAGATAACAAAAGGCAAAAATGATCAAACTAAAAAGAAAAAAGTAGAAAGCGTTGAAAAGTATCTAAACCGATTTATAGCCGAAAGAAATGGATATCTTAGATTTGACTCGGAAAAACGTATTTACAAGTTAGCCAATGAACAGAAAGTTTTCGACAAACTGTATTTGGAATATGAAAGTTTTATCACGCCTAGACCAACTTTGCGAGATCCTATTTTAGGTCTGGTTTGGCAACATGAACTAGTGTCGGGCAGACTGATGGTTCAAGAACTGGAAGAATTAGGATTTACTTTTGATCCAAGTTCGGTATACAGACAAATGAAACGTCTTATTGGAGATGGAATTCTTGAAGAACCAAAAAACACTCAAAAAGGCAGAAAAACTGGGCAAGGTATGGAGAATTTTTACAGAGTAAAATTCTCTAATCAATTTGAACACAATAAAACCATTTGCAAAGAAATAAGCAACATCATTAAGAGGTATAGATTTAAGGCAAACGAAAAATTCTTAACGACATTCTTGCGGTATGCAGAAATATTGAAGCCTAATGCGTTGGAAGTTTTCTTCAGAGAATTGCGTTGGGGTTTTCTTTTACGAGACGCGGATCAGACCGCTTCGATCAGTCTTTGGTTATCGTTCATTGAAGATCTGCAAAAAGACAAATTTCTTCTCAACAATTTGAGGTCTGATGGTTTAGCAACAAACTCAAAAAAGGAACTTGTGGAGAAATTGGACTTAATAAGTCAAGAAAAAGGAATTTCTTCGTTGGCGGTAGTCTTGATGTATTTCTCAGTTAACTCGTGTTCTCCTGGAATGCATGCATAGTCCAAAAAGAAAATGGAAACAAATATCATGCGATATTGGAACCCATCTATTAGTTCCACTGACCCAAAAGAAGATATCGACCGACAAGCATGTCGCGGCGAGAACATGTGGATTTGCGACAGATGGATGGAGGTTTACGCCTTTGACTGATAGAGATAAAAGACTTTTTATAGTCTGAATGGAGAAAAACCCTTTAGAACGAATACAAATGAAATTGAGGGGAAATTCCTGCTGAGCCCTGATTTAATCATCCAAGTAATTTCAATAGTTATTGTTGCATTAGTCTCTATTGTGGCTGCCTTTATCGCAGCTCGATACACGGAAAAATACAGAGACCAGAGCGAGAATAAAGCGGAACATTATAGACAAATCAAGACCAATGTTTTGAACCCAATGCTTGAGCTAACCGACAAATATTACCTGCCAATCGTTGAATTCAAAAAGGAGAATCTGTCATGGACGAGGAAAACCACAAAAAAGTTCGCGGCTGGCTTAAGTGAGGAACCCATAATCTATGAAGTTGTAGCCAGCATTATTCCTAGAAACATTTCAGATTCAAGCATCTCACCGGAAGAGGAACAAACTCACATTGTGAACGAGCTTTACGAGGACTGCCAGAAAAATCATTTCAAGATGCTCTTCGAAGAGTGGGAAAACCTAACATCGAAGACGGGTCAATTTAATCGGGAGAGCTTGGAGCTTGCCAACGCGATAACTGAATCCATAGCTAAAACACTTGGTCTACCCATCGTGAACAATTGGAACTTTTCAGGGCAGTACGTGACTCCTTATTGCGGTGTCGGAATATGGAATCGCATGGCGGGAACAGGGATGTATCAATTGTCCACCGGAGTCCAAGCGACTGGAAGCGGCCAGTACCTGACGGTCACGTTTGGAAATACCATAATTCAGCTCGATCCATCCACAGATGTTCAGAAAGTGAGAAGTGTAATTGACGATGAAATCAAACAGAGGCGAGAGAAATTTCTCCAGCTTAAAACAAATGCGGAATCAATCGACAAAAAGTTTGTTACATTTAGGGCTAATTTGGAAATATTAATCGAAAAACAAAAGCTCTCAGGAAAGTGCGATTATATATAATAAAGCGAAGTATATCGCGTAGTAAAACCGTAACTTCCGTAACCACTGTAACCAAAAATTGAGAAAGATCGTGTGGAATGAAATGACTATTGCGTTAGGTATTAACTTTGGGGATTATGCCTTTCTAGCTTCTGACTCCCGAGCCACTTACTACAACCTTGATGGCACAGTCAGAAACTTTGAAGATGATCTGAAAAAAATCTACAAAACAAAAATTGGGGTAATCACTGGTGCCGGCAGCATGCCTCTGCTTGAGGCTGTAAAGGATCAATTAGAAAATAATGAAAAATTCAATCAAGTCACGGATACCAATGCAATCCGGCAGGTGATCAAGGAAGTACTAATCAATTATTCAAAAGCCTATTGGTTAACCCAAACACGAGATGTCAAGATAACGGGTTGGATATTTACTTATAACGCCATCATAGAGAACAAACCAAAACTCAGATTGGCTATGGTTCACCCCGCAGACGCTAAAGAAATTGCAATTATCCACGAAAATAAACCAGCTGTAATATATCCTTGCGAGGCCTCTCCTGACCAGGTAAATATAATTCAACAACACCTCGAAAAAAACATAAAGCCGTTATGTGATTTCTCATCAATAAATGATAGCGTTCAATATCACACTCGCTTAATTGCTACTATCATTAGAGAAGTACAGCCTATGTTTCCTAGCATAAGCCCTTACTTTCAAATCGGGGCACACGCGTCAGCTGGGGTTGGAGTTTCGGAAATAATCAAGGAAGATAAGTCTTTTAATTTTAGCCTTGAACGTTAATTTTTCTATGCTCATACTTGCTTTTTCAGGAACTCAGCAAACATGGGGTGAAACAGACAGTATTTTCCTCTTCCCTGTCTCAAAAGAAGCTCTTTCTTTTCGAGTCTTGAAAATAGCTCCGCTGCGCTGCTGAACTTCTTGAAATCAACTGGAGAAACAAACTCCTTTTCCATTTCAGCTATGGCGATCATGAGCTCTCTTTCCTTCTCTGAGGCAGTCTGGAATTTCTGAGAGAAAATTGTCTCGCCTAGAGCCTCCTCGATTGCAGGCCAAGCTCTCTCAAGGTCCTGCATTGTAATCTTTTGAACGCCGTCGGCTCCCATCAGCAGCTCGAACATTGAGAACATAATCAAGTAGGGGTGGCCGTTCGTCTTTTCGGTTATCGCCTCAATTACTTTGTCGTCAACCGAAATCTTGCTTCCAGCCACTTTCAACCTCACCTCGATGGATTCTTTTGCCTCATCAAAAGTGAATGGTTTTAGGTCGAATCGTTTGAAGAACCTCACGACCGGCTCCGCCAGATCAGCTATTTCAGAGAACAAAATCGACTGGGCCGTTACCACTAAGGAGTAGTTGCATTTTCTGTTGACAAGTTCCTGGAATGTTGTTCTCAGGTTGAGGTAGGCAGAGTCTTCGGCTTTTATGGGGAAGTAGTGAAGGTCGTCAAGCATGACAAAGGCAATTTGGACGCCCGCAGGCTTAAGATGATCATTCCACAGGCTTTGCAGGGCATCGATCAGGTTGGGCTGTTTTTGGTCAGTAGTTCTCTGTGCAGAGAAGACACCTATATTCACACCTGGCTCCCATTTGTCAAGTTCGCTCTTGATTCTCGGAAGCACCCTTTTTGTGGCCTTTGTAGTTGATTTGACTGTTCCCAGAAAGCTCTCAGTGAAATTACTCCAGCTTTGGCAAACTTGAGGCGAAAGCGGGAAGTATATACAGACGCATTTTATCTCGTTCTGTAGTTCCTCCAAGGCGATCTGCCTAAGCTTGTAAATTAGGGAAGTCTTGCCTTGGCCCCATGTTCCCAGAATAGCGTAGTTCAAGGGCGACGGCGGATCAAGCTTAGCTGAGTTGGCCGCCGTCTCCTTGAAGTACTGAAGCTGGGCGGCTCTATCAGCAAAACATAATGGTTGAGCTGGATGCTGGGGCGAGAAAGGGTTGAGCGTGTGATTTTTGTTATGATTGTGATTAGCCATGGCACCTACCTCTTTGACTTCGCCTTACTTGGGTTCTCATTCAAACCGTACCGCTGAATCTTGGCTATGCCGCGGCAGGTTCGATGGATTAGACGCCCACCGTAGTACATTCCCTCTCCCTCGTAGACTTTTCGCCCACAGATGGCGCATGTTTTATAACCCATGTGATTTTTGTTATGATTGTGATTATAAAACAGTTGTGGTCATTAAGGATAGTTGACCTGCTAATTATTGGTTGGACCCTTCCGTATTGAGAGTTAAGGCAAGAAATGGCTCATGAACTAGGCTGTTGTAGTGGATAGACTCAGATGTCGAAGGTTTGGGGTATATCCCGAGTATATCCCCGGGTAATACGGGGGGTTATCCCCGCTTAGCTCGATAGTGCTAAGGAGAAGCCGCTAACCGAAGAATAAAAGATAGTTGACCTTGTCATTTGTCAACAATATATAGCTTTAAAGCATTAATTGACTATCTTCGTGCACAGGGTAAGAGCCAGATACCTACCCATCAACAGGCACTGCGACTCATTTTGCCATAAATTAATATTTGTTATCAGAAGAAAGGGTAAATCGGAGCTACTTTGACGTTAAATCCTCTTCATGAAGCTGAAATTCGCAAACAAGTTGATAAGCCAACGACTAAAATGCTTAATCTTTGGAGTTCGTTATGTCTTGAAAAAATAGGCTCGTCTGTTGAAGTAGTGGCGTGTGATAGAAGGAATATCCCTACCATGGCGTTAGTACTCACATTGGCGAATTCAACTCAAGCATTCCTCAGATTTGGCAGGGCAAAGTTGTTTTGGTGCTTCTATTAGAATCCGCAAAGAAATTGGATATGATTATTGTAACTCATGAACTTGGGCACTGGGTTCTGAGACTTCAAGGCTTAAAGGTAATAGTTAACAAAAATGACACTGACATATACTCGAAGAGCAGCTACTCAGAGTTGAGTTCTCTTTGTTCTCATCCAGCCTTATACAGACTTCAGAGGAGTTTAGGGCACGATCCCCAAAAAGTAATTGACAAGAGAGCAGCTCACGATATGGCGTTTTTATTGAGAAAGGTTGAAGCCAATAATGAAAAAACCAATATTGGAGACGCTCTGTACTACGCTGATGATCTAATTAACTGCTCTCGAAGTTATCGCTTAGGTTTGGAACCAAGGCTTAATAGCAAACTTCTCAAAACGGCAAAAATTGCCCAAGAAATTCTTGAAATTAAAGGTCGGAGAGATCTCTCAAGGATTGAAGAGGTATTGCCATTTTCTAAGGAAATTGTTCAGAAGCTAAATCTGCCGGGAAACTGGATTGAGCTGGATGAGCTTGAACAACTTAAAAAAACAAGGGCAGAAACTCAATTAAAATATAACAGTGGTTAAGTGGTCCTCAAAAAGTCCGACATAAACCCAATGCTAGAAGATATCTACCATACTTACCATAGAAGATGCGCTTCAGTCGGATTTTGCCAAAACGTGTAATGTCTGACGAGTGAAAATCGACTTCAACAATAAAAGGAAGCAAGGGGAATCCTTCGGAAATGAGCTTATAGTTTAGTTTGTAAATACCATTCGTGTCTAACTACAAATTTGCGCCATGATTCAGTTTTATAATTACCTGGTTGTCAGAGATTTTAGCGACGTATTCCCAGCCCTTTGCTAGATAATTGTTGGCTTCAGCAACGCTGATTACTTTCTGGGAAGCCCCATTTGGAGCATGCAACCCTAATAATTTCTTCCTAATTAGGCTTTGCAGTTCTTCGTCGCTCATCGAAGCCACATCCATCTTATCCAAGTCTTCTTGACTTAAACCAGCGACCAACAAAAGCTGCTTCCTAACGCTGCTCCTAAGCTTTTCCTCGCTTGTCTCTCTACTTTTTGAAGTTTGTAAGAACTCTTGACTTTTTTCATAGGATTGGCGCATGTCATCAATTACGCTTTCAGGCAACTTCCGCTTGTTAACGGTATACCGATGCTCAATGTCACCTTTGTGACCCATCCAAAATTGCCGATAATCTCTCAGAACTAAACCCTTTGATTCTGCAAGCATCAACTGAGTATCAAAGTAAGACCTGAGAACATAAGGACGCCATTGGAACCCCGCCTTTCTTATGGCGTCGCGCATCAAATCACCAATATTTACTGATCTTATGAATGGTTTCATTTTCATTTTCGGCGTGATTATGGGGGAATCCAAAGTGAGGATTTCACCTTCCCTTAGTCTTTCTTCCAAGTAGTCTTTGAGATAGCTGGAACCTTCCTCACTTAGAAATGTAAAATATTGATGCCCTGCCTTGCTCAAGTTTTGGCGAACAACTACTTGTGCCGGAATTTTAGAAAAAGTTACCGATTTGCCTTCAATCGTTAACTCTGGCAAGTCACTGACCCTCAAACCGTCCTTACCCTTGTAATCACCTAATGTTTGTAGTCTTAAACCGCTATGAGCAACCAAAACACATGCTGTTCTGGCCTTTCCATCGCCGGAAAGAAAAATTCTTCTTAGTTCTTCAAGAGTTGGAACTCTTTCGTCCCTCAAGGTAGGGGTCTCATCAATGCCGTTAATTTTTATTTTAATTTTTGTTTCTCTTTGGTTGTGAGCCAGCCAAGATTTAAGGGATTTTAGAGTTGAGTTGATGTAATTTCCCGCATGTCCTTCCTTCTCTTCAGAAGAAACATAATCCATGAGCATATTGTGGAGCTCACGATCTGATAGAGCTGCAAACTCTTTTGGCTTGATTTTAAGTTGCTCGCAGAAACTGCCAAGCCTGCGCAAACACACATCAGCAGATACTAATGAACCTCGCGATGTGTTCTCATACCATCGCCTGACATCCTCATCTTCAAACAAATAAGTGTATTTTGCGCGGCGCTGCATAAATTATAATCAAGCGGTTAATCTAATAAGACTAGTGGTGGTTCCACCCCCAAATGGTGGTGGGGCCGCTGGGATTTGAACCCAGGATCGCGTACGCCCCAGGCACGTATCCTGAACCATGCTAGACGACG
>PLSP01000069.1 GCA_003165195.1 Candidatus Bathyarchaeota archaeon
TTAACCGATTAGCAGACAGCACCAATTAATTGGCTATCTCATTAATTGCAGTGAGAAGAAATCAAAATAACAAAACATGGCAGAGTCAATCCAGCAAAGGGTGGATAAACATCTTGGATCGCTAAGCATGACCGTGGTTAGGATAGAAGATTTTTCCGTAAAGAAATAGCCGAATGCTTATGGATTGATCTTTGAGTTTGGTTAGATTGAACAAGTGATTTAGAGTTCAATTACGATTAGAAAACAAAATAGCCAAGGGCGAAGAGTATAGTGAACGCGCACATTACGCTAAAGGACAACAGCGCAATTATGTAGTTTGTTTTTCTTGAAGGTATTGAAAATCCAATTATGATAAACATAGGAAACATGGTTAATACAAAACGGGGAATGCTCATCCACCAGCTAGTGGATACAAAAAGCGCCCACGTAAAAACCATGTACACATTATAAGAAGGCCGCAGATGAAGCTTGAATCCGAGCGCGATTGCCAAAAGACCTAAGCCTGCAAAGATCAGCTGCCCAGCAGCCTGGACTTTTATTGGAAACGTTCCGGTAAATGTCCATTGAATGGCTCATTGCAAACCTAACAAGGGATTAATGCTCTGATACCACTTGATATTCTCAATAATCATAAATGTGAAAGGATTTCCTGTTATCTGATAGTTTATNNGATATGTATATCAGAAAACCTGCAAGAGATAGACTTATCCAGAGTACGTTAAAGTCAATTTTTCGAAATTGCCATTTTTTCTGATGGAAATACTCAATCAAAAGAGCAGGCAACAGAATAAGTCCGCCGATTCTAGTCAGTGCCGAGAACAGGGACAATAAGCCTGCTAAGCGCCATTTTCCCATTCTAGCGTAATAGAAGCTTGCGATAGTCAAGGCTAAGAAAAGACCTTCTGTATACATCACTGATAAGAAGAAAGCTGTTGGAAAAATGCAAAAGTATAGAACTGCCTTTACAGCTGCATTATCGTCATAATCCAACTTTACGAGTTTGAAAAGATAAAAAGCAGCAACAAAGGAGCTTACATTCGATACCAAAAGCGCTGATAAGTTAATGTAAGAAAAATTTGTCGTGACTAATCTAATAATCAAGGGATAGAGCGGAAAAAAAACGATTAAATTTTGAGATGCACCTTGGTTGATGTACCCACTTTTGGCGATGTCTAGGTAATATGTACTATCCCAATGATAAAATTGGCTCATCAAAATCGAGAGGGGGGAGGCTGAACTATTGANNAACTATTGACTGAGAAAGAAACAATATAACCTAAACAAAAAACCAGAACTTTGGAAAAAAAAACAATGAGAATGGCTGCCGTTAATGGCTGCTGAACCTTTTGAAGAATTGCTGGCGCTTTCAATAGGCATCAATCCAGAATATCTGATTGTGCACCTTATAAGATGTAATCTGCAGAAAAAATGTTTGAGAATTGATTATATTTGGTTGAGATGAGTGGATATGAGTAGCTTTAGGGCTGTAAAAGTTTGGTGACCTTGGTTGGGACAATTCGACCTCTATGTCTAAGAAAAAGGATTAGAAATGGGAAAGTACCCAGCAACGTTCATAGTCCACGTTGGTGGATAATTAACTGCTTCTCTTAAAACCTGATTATTCGCGGCATTGTTTGAGTTCTTTAAGCTCGTCCAACGTCTTGTTGAGGATTGCTGTTTCTTCGATGGTTTTAACGTTGGCAACGGGCAAACAAACATGGATTTTTCCAAGAAACGGATGCTTGAACCCCAGTTTTTGACTTATCTCATCAGTCAAGCCTATGAATAGGTTAATTATTTGCCAAGTGTTCATATCAAGCTCTGCACTTTCCACTTCGCCAAGCAGAATTCCATCTGAAGTAAACGCTTTTTTCCAGAATAACCGGGTAATTTCAACCATACCAAAACCTCAATACTAAATTTACAAGCGCTCTTATATCTGTTTAGCGATGCAGAAACTGCAAAACCCTTTTTACCCGCTGAACCTTAAGGTTAAGTGGCGATTTTAGCTGACTTCTTCTGAACAGACAAAAAAGCTTACGGCCGAAGAGGAACGCGTCATCGTAGGCAAAGGCACCGAGATGCCGTTTACAGGCAAATACTTTGCGTTTTGGGAGAAAGGAACCTATGTTTGCAAACGGTGCGGCGCAAAATTGTATCGTTCGGAGAACAAGTTTGAAGCTAACTGTGGATGGCCAAGCTTTGACGAAGAAATACCAGGGGCGGTTAAACGGACTTCTGACCCCGATGGAATGCGAACCCAGATCGAATGCACTAACTGCGGAGCGCACCTTGGACACGTCTTTATCGGCGAACACTTCACAGAGAAAAACACCAGGCACTGCATAAACTCAATCTCCATGGAGTTTATACCAGACGAAAAAGAGTAAAACGCCCGCCATTTTTGCTATTAGTTTTGGCTGTAAAATTAGACGCCCTCCCATCTAAGCTACTTTAATGCTTATGCCATCTTACGTTTTCTCACTGTCGCCGTCTTTTTTCAAAAAGCGGTTGCGTTCCAGTGCATCTGAAAGTACATGCTTTAGATTTTCAAGCCCAATTGATTTTATTTCAAGGATGGGGAGTCCAGTGTTCATTTTTTCGATTTCTTCCCGGGCTTTTTCGCCTTCCTCTAAAGAATCCAAGAAAACAATGCCTTTTAATCCATTGAATAGGCTCTTGAGTGATTCTTCATCGATACCCTCACGTCGAGCTGTTTCTTTAACGCTATCAAAGAATCCTGTTACGAACCCGGGACTAAGGATGAAAATCTCGTGATTTGGGTCCATTTCTGTAACTTTCCCTTTTCCGCCGAGCAGGCAGTCGGTGCAGTTCAAAGCGTCAACTTTGACTATGCCATATTCGGCTGCCAGATTCTTCATTTCCTCGTTGGGGCCAAGACAGAGATCCCCATACACCAAGATGACTCCTTTTGGGTAACGCGACAGATTTGCTTTGATAATCGGTCGCAAGTTTTTTTCTAAAAGGCTATAGTCTACGTGAAAGTATTTGCTTACGAAGATTAAATCAACATTCAGTTCTCCTTGCTTGACGACTTTCTGGATTTCTTTTTTCAAAACGCTGCATGAGATTATGCAGGATTTAGTCGTTTCAGCCACCTCAGTCAACTTCCTCAGCTTCATAATGCTTGAAGCTTGGTTATTGACTCTTTCTCAAAGCATTCATATTTCTGATTCTTCTCATTTGCCCGGGCCTTAATAGACGCAAGAAACCACTGCATACGCTAAAACACGCAGAAACACGCAGGGATACGCCATTCAACGGAAAAAAACGCAACCTACCAACACAGCAAACGCTAAACCACCAAAGCAACCCAAAAGACAAACAACAAAATCCTAAAACTGTCTGCCCCAATGGTTCTTGAAGGCTATTTCGTCGAGGGTTTTTCTTAGCGGTGCTTGCGGCAGCTCAGCTGGGTACCCCATCAGAACTAACGCCTGCGGCTCTACATCAACAGGGATGCTAAGGGTTTTTCTAACCTCATCTTTGCAGAAAGCGGGTGCACAAAACCAGCAAGCACCCAAACCTGCCGCATATGCAGCCAATAGCAAATTCTCCAGCCCAGCGCCCAAACTCGCCACCGCCGAATCCCGCTCTACACCAAGCCTCTCCAAGTCAGGCTGCTTTGCCATGCCCTCCATTGTTATGCATACAAGAATGAGGGCGGGAGCAATTGCGAATCGTTCAACTCTGGCTTTGAACTTTTCACCGTCAACTTTTACACCGTCCCTCGATAGATCGGCAGCCCAGGCTTGCGCCATAGCCTCAGAGAACTCACGTTTAACAGCCTGGTCCTCTAAAATAACAAACCTCCAAGGCTGAGCATTATGCGCTGAAGGCGCCCAGCTAGCAGCAACCAAAACTTCTTCAATTACTTTTTTTGGGACGGGCCGATCTTGATATTTTCTGATACTTCGCCGCTGCATAATCGCTTCAAACAAGTCTGGCATGATGTAATGTATATTTGTCTGAGTTTTTATCCCTTGACCTCAGAGGCGGTTAGGTTCCAAGATAACTTTAAGCGATTGTCCAGCCTCAGTCATCAACTTAAAACCCTCTTGTGCCTCACTCAAGGGAAGTTTATGCGTTATCATGTCTTGGATGTTTAGCTTTTTGGTTGCTAAAACCCTAAGGGAATCTTCAAGATCGTTTGGTGCGGCGCCGTAGCTTGTTTGCATTTTTATTTCGTTGCGCCAGAACTGGTTAATTGGGACTGGCAGCTTCACCGATGGGTCAGGCACGGCGAAGAAGAGGATGGTTCCGCCGTTGTCCACGCAATCCAGAGCTGAGAGCGAAGCAGAGGTGGCTCCGGTACAGACGATAACTTGGTCCGCAAGATGCCCATTGTTGAGTTCTTTAAGTTTCGCTGGAAGGTTGTCTTTAGCGTTTAGGGCCTGAGTTGCGCCGAATTTTTTGGCGAGCTCTAGCCTATATGGGTTGATGTCTGCTACAATGATGTTTTTTAAGCCTTTGAACTGGGCTAGTTGCACATGCAAAATGCCAGCGATTCCACTGCCAATTATTAGCAACGTGTCCTCTTTTTGCAAGCCAGCCAAACGTTGACCTCGTGACACGCACGCCAGTGGCTCAATGAAGGTGCCTTCTTCAAAAGACATGTCATCGGGTAGCTTGTAGATGCCGCTTTCTATGTTGATTTTTGGGATTCGGATGTATTGTGCAAAGCCGCCGGGGTAGTAGTTGGTGGTGTGTAGGGTATGGCATGCTGTGTGGAAGCCTCTTTTGCAGTAGCGGCAACTGTTGCATGGGACATGGTGGGAGACAAAAACGCGGTCGCCAACTTTCAAACCTTTGACTTTGCTGCCTACCTTGTCGATGACGCCGGTGGCTTCATGACCTAAAACGATTGGTGCTTTCGGTACGCGGTACCATTCGATGACATCGCTACCGCAGATGCCGGTCGCCATAACTTTTAGCAGTGCCTCGTCATCGCTAATGCTTGGGACGGGAATCTGCTCTACCCGAACGTCATGGTTGTTGTAGTAGAAGGCGGCTTGCAGATGTTTCACCTGAAAAAGCTGGCTTTATGCTTTGCCAGCGATTACCTGATTGTAGAGGTCATCAGCTTCCTGAGAAGTGTAGCCTTCGTGGATTATGGCGCGGATGGCTTTGATTGATGCTACAGGGTACTCGGTTTGCCAGATGTTGCGACCTAAGTTAACGCCGATGGCACCTGCCTGCATGCCGCTATATACAAAGTCGAAGACTTCTTTTTGAGTCTCAGTTTTGGGTCCGCCTGCAATCACCACTGGCACTGGGCAGCCCTCTACGACTTTGTGGAAGTTTTCGCAAAAGTAAGTTTTAACTACTCGTGCGCCGATTTCAGCCGAAATCCTTGCGGCTAAAGCAAGGTATCGTGCCTCTCGTTTTTCGAGTTCTTTGCCGACTGCTGAAACAGCCATAACTGGAATTCCGTATTCTTCGCATTCATCCACAAGTTTGGATAGGTTGCTTAGGCTTTTGTTTTCATATTTGCTTCCGACGAAAACTGACATGGAAACCGCTGAAGCGTTTAGCCTTAGGATTTCCTGGATGGATGTGACTATGCTTTCGTTGGCTAAGTCTTCTCCAACAACGGATACTGCGCCTGATACTCGCATGATTATGGGTTTCTCGATTGCAGGGTTAACGCAATTACGCAGAACACCACGGGTACACATGACTGCGTCAGCATACTCGTAAATTGGCTTTATCGTTTCGCCTGGCTTCTCTAGACAATGTGTTGGTCCCTGAAAGTAACCGTGATCAATGGGCAAAAAGAGCGCTTTTCCGTCTTTCTGGATAAGTCTGCTTAACCTGTTTTTCATACCCCACTCCATAGTTTATCTCTCCGCTGACCCCTTTGGCTTAAGAATTAAATAACCTTATCTATTCACGCATCTTGTGGAATAGGCCAAAACTTGGATGTGCAGATTCTAAGGGGTTAGTCTTTATTTTCTGATGACAGCTACTTGCCGATTGGCTTTTCAGTATTTGAAGAAGCTATTCTTTTTTCAGATTATTAGCTTCTTTGTGGACTTTGGGGATTCAGCGACAGCTCAATGAGTTGAACTTCTTCAGTTAGACACGCTAACTCGCTTTTCAATCTTTTTAGTTGTCTTTGTTTTGATTCTTCATCACTGCTTTTGAGTATTCTCACCATTTGGGACATGTTTGGATCACACTCCTGTATCTTGAATCCAGCTACACGCTACATATAAATACAACTATAACAGCGCCCCGCTGCATAATTGAAGTACAAATCTACAGTTTACTGAATGAATTCTTACATAAAAGCTGAAAATAAATTATTTTGATTGATGCCTTCTTAATTAGTTGACAAAATTCAATAAGGATAGTGAAGTTGTTTTCCCCATGTTTTTTGTCTTAAAAGAAGTACTGTCGAACTCATAATTGTCTGTCACAACGATCACGGAAACGATTAACGATTAACTAAAAAACGACCAAAGGAGATGTTGTGAGTTTATTTGCCTACTTCCCAAGCTTTTGCAAACCTTTCTCCCAGTGTCCAGTAACTGCGATCATTCATGACGAAAAGAATCGGTTGAACTTTGTCAAAATTAACAACGCCATCGGTTAAAACCTCTTGGTCGCAATAGGTCTCAACGATTTTGCCAACGAAAATATCGTGGCTTGGGAAATCAACTGTTTTGATTAGTTCGCATTCCATGTTTATCTTGCACTCTTCAATCATTGGTGCAGTTTTTAGTTTTCCGTAAAACGTCTTGAATATAGCTGATTTGTCGGTGGTTTTTCCAGAAACCAGTCCACAGTAATCGGTAGTCTTCACCATTTTGACTGATGGGATGTTTACGCTAAAGCTGCCATTCTCTTTGATTCCTGCGTTAGTGTAGTGGACCTTGCCCATTCCAAGTGAGACAGAGCCCAAATCCATGATGCCCACGTGGGCGATTGGAATATAATTAGGTTTGCCATTGACTAATGCGCCAACAATCGTTGTCGGCATAGGATAAAGACAGTTTTTCGCGCCCAAATTTACCTTCATTTTCCGTGACCTGCCAATAATTCAACCAACTAAGTAACTAATTAATTGTTTTATTGCCTCGCTCTTAGTAAAAATTGGAAAATAAAGACGATTTATGTTAAGATTTTGTTTCACTAACAAAACTGTTTAGGGCAATGGTCAGCCTTTGTCTAGTTATTGTTTCTTCGCTTCCGAAGCTGGCTTCAAAATTAAGTAGCCTTTCTCGATAAGCCAGTGATGAAACTGCCAAGTGGTGTACAAGCAGCTGCAACTGCATTTCTGCCGCGTCTGCTCATACGCCTCTGAACCCTCTGCTATCCCATTTAGCACTGTCTGCACCGGGCACGCGACATCTTTGCAGAATTCTCGGCGTTTATATTCAACAAAACCGTTTAGAGGCATTTTTCATCGCAGGCTTATTCTTCCAGCCGGATCTAATAAGCATTTTTGGGTACGTTTCTTGCGCACTTCTTTAGGCACTTCTGGAATTAGTTTTGCTTTTAAGGCAGCTTGCCTTGTTTTTGGTTGTATGCCTAAAATGTATCTGCTCGGCGGAGAAAACGTCGCCCTAAGAAGCGCTCAGAGAGTTAATGAGGCAGCTTTCCAAGAGGCGGGCAAGCCACTTGTTGTTCTGGTGTTCCCTTGGGCAAGGGCATCTTTCGACAGAAGATACGAGAAACGCAAAGTACTGACCGATTATTTCACGAGTCTAGGCGCTGAAACGGTTGACTTCATAGAATACTCTGAGGGCAAAGTGGCAATTGCTCAGAAGATAGCTTCTTCAAAACTGATTTACCTCACTGGCGGCCTTGTTAACGCTCTGGTTGAGCGCCTCAGAAATATGCAGGTAGACGAGATGCTGAGAACTTATGGCGGCGTCATCGTTGGCAGAAGCGCTGGAGCTTTGGCGCTTTGCAGAAAATGCGTTGTAACTAACCTCGGAAACAAAAAAGTAAGACTCGTGGACGGGCTGGGGCTGGCTGATCTATCTCTTAAAGCTCACTATAGACCTGAAAAAGATAAAGCGCTTATACTTCTATCAAAAGAGGAAATGATATACGCTGTGCCCGCCTGCTCAGCGCTTGTTTACAACAATGGCGTATGCTACACGATTGGAAAAGTTTACTTGTTTGAGAATGGGAAGAAAAGAATTTATAATCTCAGGCCCTAAACTGGGCTTAACGCTTTCCTCTGTTGTAAACTGCTAAGATTATGCTTGCAAATCCAAGAACTAGAAATATAACACCAAAGATTGCCAGTGGAATCCTGAACGCTGGTTCGGAATGCAGAACAGTGGTTTGAGGAGTATAAAATAATCCGCCCAAATAAGCAGCTAGGAAAACCGCAACGAAAACAGCGCCTACCCCTTCAAAAACAAATAGGAAGCTCTTTAGTTTCTTATCGTTCATCATCAGGCTGCTCCTCTATCATATTAATAATAAAGAGGTTTAATATTTAAAGTTGAATCGACAAGCAACCTTGTAACCATAAGTATAATATAGCTACCTCTCAATTTAATTGTTAATCGATTCATGGCAGATTTTTATGGCTCAGCAAAAAGTTACCCCATTAAAAATAGGTTTGCTTATAGTTACGGTCGCATACTTCCTATTCAACGCACACGGCCTCTTCAACTTATCATGGGTCGGCGAATGGAACCGCCTTACCACCAACCACACGCTCTCGTTTGAAATCTTCATAGAAGACGTATCCGCAACCGTGGGCATGGCTTTCAGATTCGCTGCTAGCATAATTGCCGTTACAGCAGTTATTTATTATTTCTCAAAAGGGACGCTTTCAACCAATAAAATTTACAAGATTTTAAAGGTCATAATTGTCTTTGAGGCAATTTACTGGTTTGGGCTTGCCACAACAACAGGTGTGGAAATCCGAAATTTAGCCGTCGCCCACCACCTGACGTTAACAACTGTCCTGAACTCAGTAGCTAGCACCAATATCCCCGACTTAATAGAATCAATCGCATTTCCGATCATCCTATTAGTGTTAGCTTACAAACTCAACCCCAATAAGTTAAACCAAGCTATCAAATGGTCCCTGATAACGGGAACGCTTCTTGTTTTCGTCTTTTGGTTAACCAACACTGGCATATGGATCGACATATTGATTGCAGACGGCACAAAAGCGATAACAAACTATGCTGTAAACACGGTTGCTTTCACTTCAACCGTAGTTGGATTGCTAGCGCTGGCAATTTACGCATCCTGGTTAACGATATCATACAGAAAAGTCAACGCTTTAACTGAAGTTCTCCTGAAAAAAGTAGGCGTCGCCATCACCGCGCTCGGGCTGTTCTTTCTGTGGAACTATCTAACCTGGATTTTCTTCGGCGGCAACTACTTATGGAACAGCGACCAAGTTTGGTACGCCTGGTTCCTTGGACACAACTTGGACTTGTGGATGTTATCACTTCCCCTGCTTGGAATACCGCTGTTATTTTTCAAAGAAAACATGGTTTCTGAAACAGCACAAAAACGAATCTGCACGACCGACGAATGTGTTTTGGAAACTCTTAAAAGCTGAAAAACAACAAACAACTTGACTTAACTATGAATAAATCAGCTATCGTGGCAATTGCATTAACATTGCTTGTTGCTTTTTCGTTTTTGGGTGTAGCCTTCGGAGATGAAAGCGTGGCCGTGAAGAAGGGCGACTGGATAGAATACCAAGTAACCGTAACGGGCAACCCGACTCCTGATTTGAACATTACTTGGGCACAAATGAACATCACAGGAGTTGAAGGACCAGCCATTAATGTGAGCGTGCAAACACTTTTTGGCAACGGAACTCTGTTTCCAGAACCCTATGTGCCCCTGAATGTGGCAACGGGTGCGATAGGTGACGGTTTCTTTATACCCACAACGATAGTGCCGGGCGACATTTACCTCAGCACATATGAAGGCAACATAACTATTACAAGCACCGAGCAGGTAATGGCTGGGGGCATTATGAGAAATGCTTTTGTTGGGGTTACTAACGAGACCACTTATTATTGGGATGAGCAAACCGGAATCATGATTTCAGCCATTTCTAATTTACCCGGATGCACTATGTATACAAGAACAACCGCTACCAGTCTTTGGCAGCCGCTTACACAGATCTACGGGTTAAGCCCAACTTTTTTCTACGCATTAGTTGTCGTAGCAATGGGAGCTGTTGTGGCTATAGTTGTAATAGCTGTTTGGAAAAAGGATGCACCTAGAAAAACAACTCCTCCGATAAGCGTTTAGCTGCGTTTTAGTCTTAACCCGAGAGTAAAGCCAAACCTTATAGGTAGCCTGCATAATAGCCAAACTAGACAAGAATGACAAGTTTGTCAAGAAAGCGTTTTCGATTCTCCATAATTGTGGGCTTGTTTGCCTTAACGTTGCTGCTGCTTTTAGCTTGCAGTTTCTTAGGCTGCACACTTGCCCAATCCATCCAGCCCGCCGCCTCGGAAAACACAGTTGTAATAGCTAACTTTAATGTCGCTGTGGATCCAGGTTCATCCTCTTTCATGTCCCGAGTTGTCTCTACAGCGCAGGGAGACCATGCAGCCGCCATCGTGATTGAGATGAATACGCCCGGCGGACTCTTAAGCGATATGACAGACATAGTTACCTCAATTCAAAATGCGAACGCTTCAGGCATCCCAACTTACACTTTCATTGTCCCCAACGGGCTTGGGGCTTCAGCTGGCAGCTACATAGCCATGGCTACAAACAAAATTTTGATGGGCCCCGGCTCAGAAATCGGTCCCAGCACACCTATCGTTGTAGGCGGCACAGACTTGGAGCAGAACCATACCCAAGCAGCAATGCTCAGTTATCTACAGAGCTTAGCAGCCGATTGGGGACGAAACCAAACTGCAGTTTACTATATGGTTCAAACTAACTTGGCTTTTTCAGCTGATGGCGCCGTCGCAAATCATGTTGCCGACGGAGAAGCAAGCTCACTTTCAGATGCACTCAATCAACTAGGTCTATCTGGGAATCCACAAGTAACACTTAACGAAAACATTTACGAGCAACTTTTGAGTGTGTTAAGCGACTCCATCTTGGACGGCATCCTCTTCCTTGTCGGCGTCGTCGCAATCGTACTAGATCTTTTCCATCCAACTATCGTGCTTTCAATTCTCGGGGTGATTGCAATTGTCGCGGGTCTGGTGGGAGCTGAGAGCATAGGCGCCTCATGGCTAGGGTTAGTTATACTTGCTTTGGCTGCTGCGTTAATTATTCTGGAGCTCAAGCTTGGACATGGCTTTGCGCTGATCGCGGGGGTTATTCTCGGAGCAGTTGGAATCTATTTACTAACTTTTGAACTACCGTATTCGCCCTCGCCGATAACCAACATAGTTGTAGTGGAACTTGCATTGCTTGTTGCCTTCGGAGTATTAATTGGCCTATACATCAGATGGATAATTAAACCGCTTCGAAGACGCACAAAAATGACGGGCGCCGAAACCTTGATTGGCAAAACTGGCACGGCCATCAGCGACCTTAAACCAAAGGGCGAAGTTCGAGTGGAAGGGGAAATCTGGCACGCTGAATCTTTATCGGGCGATATAGTGAATGGTGAAAAAGTTTGCGTTAAGGCACTGAATGGGCTTGTAATGAAAGTTGAAAAAATCCCTATTCCAGAGCCTCTCCCAGATGCCTCTTAAGCAAATGTAAACAAAAAGCTGGGTTAACCAAAAATATATAGTAATCATGAGAGCGCAATATACTTTGTAATAAAATTATATATCCCATTTCCCAGTCTTCAAACGTATGCAAACCTTAGCGAACCAACCGATATTCAACTTGCCATTGGTCCCAAAAAACCCAAAAGCTCTAGAACAAGAAAAAAACATCAAAGCAGTCTTATTTGACCTCTTTGATACCCTGCTTATAATACATGACGAGCATGAATGTTACACAAAAAGCCTCGACAAACTCCACAAGACACTTTTAAGAAATGGATTCAACTGCTCCTTCACAGACTTCAATAACTCATATCTCAAGTCAATTGAGCAAATTGAAGCACAGACCGCAAGTTCTTTAGAAGAGCCCCATTTCAAAACCTATATCCAAAATGCATTATCAGATCTCGGATACACCGTCTCCAGAAAAGACATCTCGGTTTCAATGGCAACTGATGAATTCTGCATTGAATTTGCCCGCCACATACAAGTTGACTTTCACGCCGCAACAGTTCTTAAACTAATACAATCAAAATACAAAACCGCCTTAATTTCAAACCTAAGCTTCTCAGAATGCGCCTGGGAACTGTTAACCGCCCACAATCTTGCTGTTTTCTTCGATTTCATAGTGGTCAGCGGTGACGTAAACATGCGAAAACCTGACCCAAAAATATTTAAAATGGCCCTTGATCGGCTAGGGGTGTCCGCGTCAGAGGCAGTCTTTGTCGGTGATAACTTGGAGACCGACATTAAAGGCGCATTAAACTGTGGAATGATACCAATCCACATAAACAGGCACAAAACGGAAAAAACAAAGATTTCCTGCAAACCATATATGGCGGTAAGTTCGCTTGAACAGGTACTTTTAATTTTAGAGGAGCTTGAAGAGGAAATAGTTTGCTGACCATGTAAAAACTAATTGTTTTTATTTTGGTATTTTTTTGATACCGCTTTTTGCTGTGTACCCCAAAATCACGATTACCCAAACAAGAATCAGCGCAATCGCCGTTAGGGTTGCAATTGTATTCAGGTTTATTACTGTGCCAATTTGGTAGATGAACGATTGTGAATATTGGTATGGCGTTGGTATGGGAGTTGCTGGAGGTGGAGTTATGGTTGGCGGAGGTACTTGAGTTGGAATGGGAGTGATTATGGGGGTTGTGTTGGGTATGGCTGGGGCGGACGTGTTTGGTGCGAGTAGGTAAGGTACAAATGTGGCGTTTCCAAGGCTAGGATCCACTTTGCCGTCGTAGATTGTCTGGTTTATCGTCGGAGCATCGGTTGTCCCCCACCAGTTATTGGATGCGTCAACATTTGTCGTTGACGTGGTTATGCTGTACTCGGTGTTGCCTACTATGTTGTTGTCGTTTATGCTAAAGCCCAGTGGATTGTGTATTCCTATTTTGTTGTTTGTTATTGTGTTGGAGTTTATGTATCCACTGCCGTCAATCCCGTACCGTGAGTTGCTGTCGATCAAATTGTCGCTTATCGTTATCGTGGCGCTGCTGGCAACGTCTACTCCGTCGGTTCCACCTAAAAATGAGTTGCCCACGACCATCAAGCCGTTTCCTGATTCAGCTTTGACGCCAACATTACATCTTGAAAAAACATTATTTGAAATTGTGAAAGCGGTAGGTCCATTAGAGGAGTAACCGTAAATGATTTTTGATGCAACGATTGCGGTTAGATATCCGTTGCCGTTGAATTGGTTGTTACTTATCTGTGGGGTTGCCCCTGAATTTACTGTAATGCCGTTGTCGTTTGAGCTTGTGTAGACTGCACTAAATGTGTTGCTTGTTATAGTGGGGTTTCCTGAGTAAACCATTATGTCGTTGCTTGCAGAGCCAGGGTAGTTTCCCTGCAAAGTATTGTTAGTTATAAGTGATGTGCCACCGGTGACGCTGATTAGGTTAATGTTTTGATTTTCAGATTGAGCAGTATATGAGATAACGTTGTTTGAGATTGTAGGCGAACCTTCATTGATGGTAATAGCTGAGGGTGAATAGTAAAGTGCACCCAAATTAATTGTGCAGCTATCTAGGGTTGGCGATTCAGAATAAAATTGAAGTGCAATATCATTCAAAACTGCGTTCTGAATAATTGACGCAGAGACAGCGGCCAAAGAGCTGTTTGTAAGATAATTTGTGTTAAAAGTTATGAAGTCAGTGTAAGAAACGCCGCTGCTAAATATAATTTGGTTTCCCGAAGTCCCCTCCGCCATCAATGTTCCATACACAGTCAACGAGTACATTCCCATGTTAACTGTTACACCAGGGTCAATGGTTAACGTCGCGTTACTGGCTACAATCACAGTTTGGTTAAATGTCACTGGGCTATCCATGAGAGTCCAATGCGTGTTGTCATTTAGGGTTCCCCCCACAGAAGTCGCATGAGTTGTTCTAACAAACACTAGCCCGCTTACAAGAATAGTCACAATGAGTATTATGCAGACAAGACGTTTCATGCTAACACTGCTTATCGGCTATGGGTTCTGTAAGTATAAATTATTTTTGCAAGAAAAACAATGCGTCTAAATCGCCCCTTGTTTCATTAAAATTTAAAAGGACTAAAAGGTAATCAGTTCCGTATTGACAAGCTACTGAAAGCGAATTTAACAATTAGGGGATTCGCGGCACGTAGACTGAAAAAGCAGTAAGTGACTTGATTGCAGAAAAAGCTAAATGACAACCGAGTAATAAACCACCTTAGAAATCTCAGGCTGGTTGAAAAACTCCTATTTCAAGGCTTGATAGTCACCACCATCCTAATTGTCATCCAAGCGTGGCTTGCAGGAGAAAAGGAATCCTTCATGGTGTACTTGCCACCGATTGGCTTCGCATTCTATCTTGCAATGGAATTTTTCGCACAACCCCTAATAGTCGGTGCAGTAAACATCGCAGTAATCAACAGCCTCTACCACACCAAAGGCTGGCAAGTCGGATTCTGGCTTAACGGCATATTTCTGTTGCTGGGGTTTTCAACGTTGAATTTGGTGCTTCAAACAACCTTTAATTTGCCTTTTCTGCCTACCGTCGCCGTAATCGACCTTCTTCTTGCAGTGCCATTTGGCGCTATTGCAAGGTTCAGCAACGGCGGATGGAAAAAACCCATAGACTAAAAAGTCACCTATAGGCGCATGCGAATTACCTTGTTGAAAAGACTTTTCTAAAGCAACGCCCAAATAACAGGGTATGTCAGATAACAAAAAAAGGATAGTTCTGAATTGGAAAGGAAACTTCCGCTTTGAAGCAAAAAACGAGAAAGGACTTTTAATAAACTTTGATGCCCCAGCAAAGTACGGCGGAGAAGATACTGCGCCGTCACCTATGGAAACCGTCTTGGCTTGTCTAGCTGGATGCACAAGTTTCGATGTTGTCAGCATTCTTAAAAAGAAAAGGCAAAACATCTCAAGCTACTGGGTAGAAACGGAAGCAGAAAGAACCGATGAACCCCCAGAAGTCTTCACAAAAATCCACATTAAGTACTACGTTAAAGGAAACAACGTCAGCAAAGAAGCTGTGGAGAGAGCAATTCAATTGTCAACTGAAAAATATTGTTCAGTTGGGGCCATGCTGAAGAAAACCGCGGAGATAACTACTTCCTACGAAATCCAGCAAGAATAGTTCCAGTTACCATGATAGATAAAGGCTAAGCCATATATGCATTAACAAATCGGTTCACACATAGCTGAATCTTTAACTTTTCCTTTCAGGGCATACAGCTAGTAGGGCAGCTTTAAATGCTAGTATTCCTTACAAAGGAGCTGCTTAAATGGTGAATATTTTGTCTCAAAAGACGATTGGAAGAATAACTAATTACCGCATCGGACCTAAGTCACAGCAACCAAAAGAATGCTTAATTATATTCAACAACATCAACGCAGCCTCAGCTGGGAAACTTATTGGACAGAAGGTAATTTGGACCGATGGCAAGAATAGGTTTACAGGAAAAATCGCAGGATTGCATGGAAGAAACGGCACTGTAAGAGTAAAGTTTGCCCATCCAGTTCCGGGTCAAGCCATTGGCACCGTTGTCGAATTAGTAAACTAAAAAATTTTTAGAAAAAATTATTTCCAGTCTCTTCTTCGTCTAGACCAAGCTTGCTTTTCATCAATTTGGCTTTGAGGTCTAGTTTCTATTTTATTTCCGGGTCCAGTTCGCTGGGTTCTATGTTTAGATAAGCATTCGCGGCAATAAACGGGTTTGCCCGCGGTGGGTTTGAAGGGAACCGTTGCAGTCTTGCCGCAATCGGTACATTTTATTTCAGTTGAGTTTTGTTGTGACATATTTTGTTATCCTGTTAATTTTAGGCTACAAAATAGCTGGGGAATTAACGTGACCATAGAGTTGCCCATTGACTTAAACATTTGCATAAAAAACCAGTAAAATAACCTTGCCAAATGACCTAAACAAAAAAATGAGTCCAAAGGCGACACAAAATTGTTTTTTCTTGAAAAAGAACCCATTTATTAAGCATACTAATCAAAACTTTGAGACAGCCGAATCGAAGATTACGGCGTCAAATGGACTTTTATTGAAAACATTGCCACTTTATTTGAACAAATAAAATTGCTTATGTTATGCGTTCGTCCCATTGGGATTTTTTTTCATCCAATCTATTGCATAAGTTTCAGCTTTCGCTTCATTGGAATACTTTGGGGATATTTCTTTGCCTTGGCAATCCTCTGTTCTCTCTTGTTTGAAAAGCAGTACATGGTAATGCTCACCAAACTCTTGTTTTGCTACAATCAAGGTTTGCCCAGTAACCTCGTTGACAAATCCACCTTTATTGCTTATTCGTTTCCAGCCTTTTACAATTTTCATGAATAATCAACAAAGCGATCTAAGTTACCCTTATTTCAGACTGGCTGTTTGAGGATTTATTGTTTAACTCCAAATCTTTTTTTTGAAGACACTCAGGACAAAAGTTTTGTCTATACCTGCGTATCTTCCTTGGCTGAAAGCTTTTTCGGCATCCACTACATTTGATAATGTTGACTTGCTTGGGACCTATGAGTTTTAGTCTTCGCTCTATTTCGACTCTAACTTCCATATCTCTCTCGTTTTTCAGTGCCTCAGTCAAAAGTTCTTTAGCAAAATCCAAGCTTTTATCTCCAAAAAGTTCGCCAAAAACGTTTATGGTTTTTCCTTTCCTTTGATCTACTTTTAGGGGCAACATACAAACGAAATTTGCAGGGTAACTTTTGGATTTACTAAAATCTACAACAGCGAAGCGATAAGACTTACCCAAATTATAATTATCTGTCTCATGCTTGAAGACTTGCAATCTACAATCCATATAACCAACACTTTAGGAGGACAAGGATGTCTTGATTCAACCTAATATCATTATGTTTAGGTTTAGAATACTTACCCATCCAACCATACCTATTAAGGTTACTCAAAAGCGGCTTTTAACGTTAACGGCAGATACAAGCCCTAAGTGCACCCTTAAGGAGATATTCTTTGGCGTTAAAGAAAACTAAGGAAACAAATTCCTTGTATCCGATTTTTTAGGGCCTACACTTGACAGCACAATTGCTTCTTGCGCCGTTCAGGCAGAGAAGGTAACCTCCTGGCGACAAAAAAAATGGATCATGCAAGTCAAATCCAAAAAACATGAACTCAACCACGGAAAGTGGTAGCCCGGGAGAGATTGGGGCTCGGGCATGAACCTATATGTTTTTGGCCTCGGGAAAATAAAACATTCCCTCTTTTTTCTATTTTTTTGGGAATCCAGATTTTTAGTTGGGAGCGGTAACGGTAAGTTTGGTTGAGTCTCAAACAGTTTTAGATGCTCAACCTAAGAATCTAATTTGTAATTTTCGCGCCCCTAACTTGGAGGAGTTTCAGCGCTGGAAGGCTTACCTTCAATGGGCAAAAGACAACGGCATGGATGTATGTCACCTAACGCTAAGCTCGACTGATTCTTTCATTAAGGGCATTGAGGGGGCGTTTTGAACTTTAGATTTTCTTTTTGGGGCTCTGATGCTCAGTTTCCATGTGAATGGTTAATTCTTCTTTGGTATTGAAAACTTTACCACATATTTGGCAGGTAGACTTGTTTGACGTTGGGTTATCCATTGGAGGAAGCGAAGAAGGCTGCTGATCTGGGGATTCAAGAGAGCCATCTGGTGGGGATGGTGCAACCAAATCATCGAATGGGTCATTTGGCTTTTTTTCGATGGGAAAATCAGGTTCAGTCAAAATCTTACCATAGTAAAGGTGTTTATGCTTTTCTTAAGTATTTGTGACTGTCTAACGACAATAACATAAAAGCAGATCTCAATTAAGGAACCAGTCTACTCGTGTTTTATGGAAATAATTGAAGGCATTTATCGGAAAGAGAAGCGAGGCTGACCCTGGGCGCTGCAAGTTTTGCCATGGATGTCTGGGGCAAAATAGTAGCATGCTTATGTCTTTTCATCTGCGATTCTAAAGTTTTCTTTTCCTTTTTGGTTAATCTTAGGGATCGTTATTGTGAATTTGGCTCCTTTGTCGGGTTCGCCATTTTCTTGAATGGTCCAGCCGTAGACTTCTATCATTTTTCTAATCAAATATAAGCCATATCCGGATGAGCCCCCGGTGCTAAATCCTTCCTTGAAGAGCAGTGGTTTATTCTGGTCAGATATGCCAATGCCATCATCTTCGTAGATTAAGTTCAGTTTGTCTTGATTCGATTTCTCATAATGCACTCGCATTCTTGTGACTTTTTTGCCATGTTTTACTGAGTTGTCAATCAAGTTGTAAAACAGTTGTCTCAAGAATGAATCCGCTAGCACGGTCAGTCCGCAGCATTCGTTGGACACTTTCATGTTCGGCGAGCCTGAAAAAAGCACTACAGCTTCGGCTATGGTTTTCTCCACATTTATGAAACTTAACTCTTCAACGCCAAGCTGTTCGTACATTTTGGCAAAATCAAAAATTTTCTCGATACTTTTGGAAGCCTGCTCCATTGCACTCAATCTGTCCATTATTTCCGGGCAGTCTGAGTGTTTCTTTTTGAGAAGAAAGGCATTTCCAACTATTATGCTTAGTTTGTTTCGAACATCATGCATAGTTAAGCTGCCTACAACACCGAGTTTCTCGTTTACACTTACTAATTCATTCATTGTCCGGTTTAAGAGGTCTTCGGCTTTTTTGCGTTCAGTAATGTTTCTGGCGATGCTTAAAACTGCTTGTTTTCCCTGATAAACTATGACACTGGAGCTGATCTCCACCGGAATTTCCATCCCGCCCTTAGCTGTGTGTACCGTCTCGAAAATTTTAGTTCCAACAGCAGGCATAGCCCTGAGGCGATTTTTAAATTGTTCTTTGCTATAAGACTTGTCAATATCAGCAAGCCCCATAGTCAGTAACTCTTCTTTAGAATATCCTAAAACTTTGGCGCCGACATTGTTTACTTCAACAAAGTTTCCGTCAAAATCAATAACCCAAACCGATTCATCCATACCGTTAATCAAGTTCCTATAATTTGTCTCGCTCTCAATTAACGCCTTTTCAGCTTTCTTGCGTTCAGTGATGTCCTGAGCAAAGCCTATCAGACCGGTTGAAAGGCCATTTTTGTCAATAATGGGAACCTTATCTGTCTGCACCCACTTCATGCCGCTTGCGGATTCATATTGTTCTATTATGCCAAGTCTGGGACGCCTTGATTTTAAAACCTCTAATAGCTAATTAGATTAATTATT
>PLSP01000047.1 GCA_003165195.1 Candidatus Bathyarchaeota archaeon
GGTGTTGTTGCAGGATCTGTTGCCATAAAGAACGCCAAGAATATCGAAGCGCCAATCAACAGTAGGAAGGTAAGTCTCACAAGGTAATCTGTATCACCATAAACCGCTGAGAAAATCACTGATAAAACGATAGTGGTTACGATGTAGGCTAATGTTATTCTCCATTTCACATATTTGCGCGCTACTATAAAGAAGCCAATGCCAACTATGACAACTGCAATACTTACTGCTGCGCCAGGCCAATCGTGGAATTGCTGTAGTAACATCGTTGTAAGTAAGTTCATATCTGTTGGTTTTGGTACCACCTTGTTGGCGTTATTGAAACAGCTGATCATGTAGTCACCAAATCCGTCTAGACCATTGCCTTTAACAGCAGTTACTAAACCGATTGGACCGGCCAATGAGGGGACACCAAGTGCAGAGCTTTTTAGGTGGTCTACGGCGATTAGCAAAGTGTTGAGTAAGGGTAACATGACGACAAATTTTGCTGCTGCTGCGGGGTTCACATATTTTCTGCCAGAAACACCGACAATTTTTTTGAAGACAACTAAGCCGATTATTGTTATGATGGCAATAAATGCAAAGCATTGAGGAGCTTCCAACGGAAACAGTTCAACTGTGCGCATAACAGGGACACCCAGAGTGTAAGAGTCAGTGACGATTAAACCGAAAACGGCGGCGGACAACGTATTAAGCGGGCTGTCTACGGCGACTTTATGAAGAAAAGCATCAAGTCCAACAGCGATGCCGACAGCGATTAGGGCGTTTATGGCCAATGTAACTCCGAGGTTCCAGTGTGTGGTCCCGTAAATTATTGAAGGGGTGGTTTCTGTGGCCCAGAGAGCTGCCGAGATAATAGTGAGTATAAGCAACGAGAAAAACGTGTAAGTCATTAGTTTATCTTTAGTCATCCAAGAGTATTCTTTTGGTTTAGACATTATTTTCCATAATCTCCTTTCCAAATTTCCTGTTTCAAATTAGCGCTGGTTGGTTTAATAAGACTTTCCCATGGCATAAGGCATGTTTATATCGAAAAAAAAGGTTCGAACGCTATAGCACACGGTTTTCTTTCAGAATTTACCAGTTTTTAAAAACAATGTTTTCGTAGAGTAAAGCTAATACCAGATTGCCGCTTATCGTTTAGACGTGAAGGTAGATGACAGGCGCCAGTAGCGAGAAACTGGAAGGAATCACGCTAGACATATACTTGCATGTTGTAAAAAAAGGCCATCCAGTCGGCCCCAGAGACGTCATGAAAGCCATGAATCTAAGCAGTCCAAGCGTGGCTTATAGGCACTTACAGAAGCTCGAAGAGCTCGGGTACTTGCAGAAAAACGATTATGGCGAGTACACGCCCAAAAACAAAGCGCATGTGATTGGTCATGTCTGGGTTGGTCACCACTTAATACCTGCAATGTGGCGTTACTCCCTGATTTTCTTAGCCATTTTAATCGTTGAACTCTTAATTTTAGCAGTTCATTATCAAGTTGAAACCTATGAGTTCAAAGTTTTCTTTTTGCTACTGATTCTTATAACAGGGTTAGCACTTACCGTTTTCACGGTCGAAGGTGCACTACAAAACAAACGAAAAATGCTGTAAAAATTGAAGGAAGAAAGGTGACCGCCCCGAAAGAGATCAAACCTTTAGGGAAACGGCACCTTTCAGCAGCCTTATCTCCTTATAGCAAACTTTGGCAAAAATATTGGTTCTAGGAGCAAGTTTTATATCGACTATAAGAATCTATTTTCAACCGTGAAATTATGACTCCAAATAAGGCACCGCTGTACATGGTAGTTTGGCGATGCACAAGAAACTGTGTTGGCAACTGCATGTACTGCAGCTACACTAAAGAATACGCGGCAGATAGCGAACTTAGTACAGCAGAAGCAAAAAAAATGGTGGATGAAATCCATAATTTTGGTGCGCAATGGTTTGGCATTAGCGGTGGCGAACCCCTAGTTCGGAAAGATGTTTTTGATGTTATTGCTTATGCTGAAAAAGAATATGGCATGGAAGTAAGCCTCATCACAAGTGGGTTTGCATGGGATGAGGAACGCTTCAATAAACTCACAAAGTACAACGTCCATACTGCTATTAGCATTGACGGAAACAAAGAGTCTAACGAAATTATCCGCCGAGAAGGTAGCTATAACAAAGCAATACGCGCTATGGAAAAACTTGGCAGTGTCGGATTACTGGACTGCTTGGTCACAACTATGACTAAGTACAACATTAAGCACATGGCTCACCCTGCAGCGTTGGCAGAGCAGTACAAAGCGCGCATGCTTGTCTACCACAACCTCGTCCCTGTGGGCAGGGCAGGAAGCAATATGCCCGACTTAGCGCCGACAGCTGACCAATACGAGGAAGCATTCAACGAAATCTATGATATCCAGCGCAAACTGTACGGCAAAGTCAAAGTAAATGTTTATGCTCCTTTCTATGCTCGAATTGTACGCCAGAAAAACCCCGTTGATTTCTGGGACTGGTACCACGAAGGCTATCTAGGCAGATGCACAATCGGAGGCAACTATATCGGCATTACTGAGAACGGCGACTACCGAAGCTGCGGCTTCCATGAAGGCTACCGCATAGGCAACGTCAAAGACAAACACCTAAGCACAGCATGGGAAGAACTACAAAAAAGCGAACTACACCTCAAACTACGCGACAAAAGCAACATCAAAGGCAGATGTGGAATCTGCGAGTACCGAGAAATCTGCGGAGGATGCAGAACACGCGCTGAATACTACACTGGTGACCTCTTTGAAAGTGATCCTGCATGCAATTATATCCCGAAAATAATGCAGGAAAACCCCAAGTTATTCGAGAAAAAACAATAATTTTTCTTTTTTTTAGTGCAGCTTTTTTTAGGTTTGTGTTTGGTTGTTATTACCTATGACTTTGAAGATGTCATAGCGGTCGTTTGAGTAGATTAACTGCAGGGATTTGCAACTGCAGAGTTTTGTATCCAGTTGGTTTTTGTCGTACACTATAAATTGGATATTGTTTTGGGTGATGTAGTCTTGATAGTCTCTTGATGATACTGTAAAAGTGCCGGGGTTGTAGCTGAAAAGGCTTTCAAGGATGCTTGGCTGCAAAGTCGGGAACGAGTTTTTAGTAAGACTCAGAGTCTGATATTGCCTCGTCTCTGTCTGGTTAACGTTAATTTGGTCGAATTGATACTGGAACCTTACAGCGTCAATTTGCATATTGCCTAAAGCGCCAATGTTTCCCCAGTCAGGCGGATCAGTGAAATTAAAAGCAAAAGCCACATCTGTCTTGTCATCATAGACTCCCACGTAGTTACCTGTAAAGTTAGTCACTGCCCAAGCTGTTCCATCGGTTGTTTTCGACGTTGCATTCCAGGGGTTAATCCAATCCATTATTTGAGGCACCTGAGCTTTGTCAAAGTTAAATTGTAAATCGAAAAATGTTGTGAGGTATAGGGATACGTTTGAGATATCGGTTTGCAATGGTGTTATAGCCCACGAAACATCAGTTGCGTAACTGTCATTTTGAACAGCCAAAGTATTAGTCAAAGTTACATAGTCATTTGAGTAAGTGAACGCTACAGTTTTTGGGTAACTTTGAACATTAAAAGTAATGACCCTAGTCAAGTTTGAGAGAGGAAAACTGTAGTTCACACCGTTTTGGGTAAAAGAGAGAAAATCTGAATCACCGGAAGAGAAAGAGACACGGTACCAAACGCCATTTATTGAAACCCAATTTTCATCAGTTATACCGCCCTTCGCTCCATATGCCATCAAGAGAGTTTGTGGTTGCTGAAGTTCATAAGATAAGCTCAAAACGGACTCGGCTATTTCATTCCGCTGCACGGTAGGGTCAGTTTGCGCAGTCACGTTTTTCCCGCTAAAAGCCTCAAACCAAAAGCCCGGAACCTCAGTGTCAACCACTGTGGCATTGTTGGGATAGTTTTGGCTAAGCCAAACTCCTGCATCGTAGGCTTTAACGTCGGTTGTTGAATAATAAACGCTAGCTTGCATTATTCTGCCATAAACTATGTCTGAGCGAAAAACAAGTACGAAGCACATTGCTACGATTAAAGAAACGGTGACTATTTTTAGCCAGTTTCTTCGTAAAGTAGTGCGGTTCTCTACGTAGTAAGCCGTGAACTTATCGGCCAAAAACACGATGGAGACAGCGGCGAGAATTGCCATTGGCGGCGTCAAGTAGTAAATGAACCATTGGAAAGGCATGTAAAAACCGAACAGGTAAGATTCAGCGAAAAACAGTGGGACAAAAAAGCTCAGAAGCAATATAATGCAGTAGAGCGGTTTTTTCTGAGCCTTTAGCTGATAGTAGGAGACCCCGATGCCCACCAAAGCGAAAAAAAATACGAAGCCAAAATTAATCATGAACGAACTGAAGCTTACAACAGGGATTTGGTAAGCGTAAGATTTCACGGCAAAAAAAACGTATTCAATTACAAGGCCAAGATAACCAACCATAGCTCTGAAATAATAGAGAAAGAAAGCTATTCCGCCGCCCAGCAGCAAAGCAATTACGACTTTAAGGTTGGCACCTTTGGATTTTATCAACATATAAAGCAAAATCGGAGGCATAATGAATACCGCCAAGAAAGCGGCAAGCTGATGTGATAGAACCAAGCCGAAAGCTGAAAAGAAAGCCACAACAAGATACCCAAACCTCTCTATCGCCAGAGGCGTATAGAGAAGCACCAGAATCAAAAACGCGATTGCTAAAACGGTGGTGTAGCCGCCGAAAGCATTAGCCTCATAGACCGGAAAGCACATTAGCAATACGACAGCTGCGACGGCGCCTACTTTCTTGTTAAAGAATTTGCTTCCAAGCAAGTAAACAGACAAAAAGAGTAGCCAATCAATAACTACCGCTAAAGCTTTGGTTAGAAAAATTAATTGCCCAATGTTGTTTGCACCGCTGAAAGCTATGATCATGGCAAGCAAAATCTCAAACAAGGGAGGCGTCCAGCCTAGATTGCTTAGCGGTATCTGCCCTGTATGCAGAAATATTTGGGCTTTTTGTAAGTGAACTGCTGGGTCGTTACCTAAAACCACGCCGTTCATGGATATCAGCGTGTAGAAAATAAGCAAAATCAAGACTGAGAAGACAATGATGAAGGCAACTTCAATTTGGCGTTCCCTCGCCAATTTACCCATCAAAGTGAAAGTTAACTCCCAACTACGCCGACGTCATCTTTTACTTTAAAGATGGCAACTTCATTGTTAATAAATACAAGGCTATACCGTGGGTCATTGGCAAATTTTGGGTTAGCTTCAAAATCGCGGTTGGCAATGTAGGAGACATTGAACTGCTGAAGTTCAGCTTGGTAGTCGAACGTGGTTATAGCCAAGTCTGCCTTTGGCTGCAGGGCGTTTTGGGCCGTTGCTATTAGTGTTTTGTTGAGACTTAGTGGATTATTTGCGTCGTTTTCTGAGACTTGGTAGGCGCCGACGAGCATTTGGATTTCTGCTTTAGATTGTCCTTGCAAGTTATAGGATAGCTGGGTAACGCAAGGGTACTGTTCGTTGAGGGATTGAATTTGAGGTTGACCTTCAGTGAAAACCAGTTGACCAACTTCTTTCATACCGGCATCAAAAGTTGCTATGCTGTTGTTGCTGGGCTGCATGAATTGGCCCTGTGAATTCAAGACAAAATAAATCCAGTCTAAGGAGACAGTCTGCGGGTTGCTTTGCACCACAATGGTCATGTTTGCAAACTGAACCCCTTTCGTGACGGTTAATATTTCTGAGTAATTAAAGTCACTGTTTCCCTTGTTAATAATAATCGAAGGACTATTTGTTTGGGCACCTACCATTTGCATGCTGGTCACTGGGATCTGCGTGACGTCAGTGGATTGTATAGCTCCAGCATTCTGTGAAAGCAAAGTTATCTCACTGTCATTAAACTGGAACCATGAGATAGGGAAATAAGTCCAATTAACATCAGCAAGTAATTCGGGGTTATGCCGTCCGATGTAGCCTCCGTCTTCTCTGATCTGGATGTAACCGTTATCAATCATGTAATCTGTATCAAGCACGTTGCTCGCGAACTGGGCTGGCGCAAGCTCCCGTGCGACCGTCAAATACTGGGGTTCAACTGCGCTCAAAGTAGGTCGCTCAGCAAAGCCGCCAAACCACCACCCGTAGAGGGCATCAGAAACGAACACTGAGCCGGGAGGCGTGTTTTGTTTAGCCCACTGGATTGCTTGGTAACCAGAATTATCCATCACTTGATAGAAACTTTGATCTGTAATTGCTGATGAAGGGGTCATAAAAATCGGGAAGGCAAAGAAGCAAATGAGCACAATGCCTAATGCAAAGCCTGCGTAAAGCACTCTACGAGTTATGCGGTTTGAAACTTTAGCCAGCTTTGAAGGAACAACCTTTACGGTTTTCTGGGCTTGACTCACCAAAACACGTAATTGAATAATTGTCTGGGAGAAGAACATGGAACCATGGTCAATGAAGACACCGATAAGTATCAAAACGGGCAAAGTTACAAAGTATAGGAATCGATTGTAATCCACGTAGAGCCCAAACAGGAAGCCCCCAGTCAAAACTGTTGGAACCATCAGCCACATGAAAAGAAGAAGCGCTGGAAGAGAAAGGAACCGTCCTTTATAAAATCGTGACAGAACAAAAAAGAGAAATGTTGAAAGAAAAAGTCCCCAAACAATCGGGGTTGCAACAAGCCTTGTAGACAGTATCGCAGAGTTAATGGCGGAAATAGTGTTGAATGATGCGTTAGAGTGCAAATATGCTGGGATGGCACTTGCTAAAAAAGGCGAAACGAGAACAGCGCCCAAAACAAGAGGCAACATCCAAGAGAAGACATATTTTCTCGACGTACCGAACGTTTTTGGTAGAACCATCGCCACAAGCACGGTGGCAACCGTTGTGGCTACGAAAACGACGGCGCTTAACGAGTGCGTCAGGTACATTGATCCCACCAAAATGGAGGTTGATGCAAGAAATGGAGTCAGCGTAAACCTGTCTTTCTGCAGAAACAGATAGAATGTTAAGGGAATCAGAAGCAGCGTTATTACGTTCGGGTAGCCTCCCCATAGAAGGATTTCCATGTCAGGACGCGAAACCGCTACTAAAAACGCCACGATTAAAGCGGCTGATTCAGTCCATACTGCACGTGTAATCAGAAAAGCGCATAGAACGATAAGTGAAGAGAACAACGCCACAACCGCAGCCTGCGCTACGTAACTGGGCAAACCAGTCAACATAATTACGGCTGCAGCGAAAATGTGGTATCCCGGGAAAGTCAAGGATTGACCACCACCCATTTGGTAGAAGTCATAGAGAAAATTTGTATTGCCGCCTTGCGTTATTGAGTTAATGACGCTGGTATGCAACCCTATGTCGGCACCAGGTGGAAAAGTTGCCCAAAGCATCAGCACCAAGCGGTAAGCAAAAGCAAAAATAAAAATTAATAGCAGCACGACGTACGATCTGTTTGCCTTTAACATTTGCTCCCCGCCTCCCTCATGTAAATGCTAGCATTTGGTGAATCGCATAGTCAAAGCTTAAATATGAATTTCGAGTATAAAAAGCCCAGAGTAAATAAAAATTGAAAAAGGTGTTTAAATGTCTTGGCTTAAATCTATGATGGAAAAAGAGCCTCCAGAACCAACAAACCCACTCGGCACAATTGTAATAGGCAATATCGAACCAGACATGCATGACACAGCGAAAGAAGCAGTCAGGCGGTCATTGAAACGCGCTGGATTCAAAACAATTGACGTCGGCAAAAGCGTTGCCCCACAAGTATTTGTTGACAAAGCAAAAGAAAACAACGCAGACATCATTGCACTGTCCATAAATACAGTGCCAGCAAAGAACAACCTCGCAAAACTAGACGAACTTCTGAAAGCAGCCGGCTTAAAGGACAAAATCGCAATAATCATGGGCGGCGCTGCAGTCAAAAAAGAAGATGCTGACGCAATAGGTGCACTCTTCGGTAAAAGCAAAGAAGAAGCTCCAGACTTAGCAAAGAAAGCAATGGTCAAAAAGTAATTCCATCAGATGAGGAACAATGTCCTTTCAATTTAAAACAAAACAAAATATATACACAGTTGGAAGAGCGAAAGTAGGCGGTCAGCCAGGGGAATTACCCACTTTTCTAATTGGATCTATCTTTTGGCTAGGCCAAAAAATGGTTAGTGACGCAAACAAAGGTATTTTTGACGCTAAAGCAGCGGAAGATATCATCAACACCATGCAAACCCAAAGTGATATAACCGGCGTACAATTCGCTTTTGACATAGTCGGAACAACCGACATAGCCTTTGAGAAATACATCGACTTCGTAGCAAAACACAGCGACGCACCACTGATGCTTGACGCAATGAGCCCTAAAACCCGCATGATAGCTGCACAATTGGCAAAGAAAATGGGTCTTGCAGACAGATGCCTTTACAACTCAGTGTACAAAGGTGTCACTGAAGCTGAATTGGCAAACCTCAAAGACAGCGGCGTCAAAATGTCCATAGTACTAGCTGACGATCCAAAAGATACAACCCTCGAAGGAAAAATGAAGGTAATCCAAGAAGCATTAGCATTGGCAGAAAAAGGTGGAATCACCAAGCCTCTAATAGACACAGCCATTCCAGCCTTCCAACCAGACATGGGCACTGCAGTAAGAACCATACCCATCATGAAAGAGAAGTATGGCCACCCAGTAGGGTTAGGCAGCGGTAACGTTGTCACAACCATGGGTTGGGTAAAAGCAAACGTCGCAAAAGAATTCCGTCCAGGATGCAGAACAGCAACAAACGCAATCATGCAAGTAGCAGGCGCAAACTGGCTAATGATCGGACCAGCAGAACAGGCAGAATGGATATTCCCAGCCGTCGCAGTAACAGACTCATACATCGCATCAGCCGCAGGCGACCTTGGAACAAGACCAGTAGACGACACGCACCCAATTTACAAGATGTTCATGTAAATTTTCCTTTTTTATTTTTTATTGTAAAACTTGAAGAGTCTAAAAACTGAAGTCCCTTAACTGGTTTGGAATTATCGTTACTTTTATAGTATTAACGTTAATTATAACAATATTTATTCCCAGCAACTCTCCGCTTGTTTTTCTGCGTTATATTTTTGGGTTTGTTTTCCTCGCTTTTATCCCAGGCTACTGTCTAGTTAACATTTTATTTATCGGAAGAAATCAGCTCGACTTCGTAGAGCAACTCGTAATCTCTGTCGCGCTAAGCTTCGGCGTAGATGGCCTTGTAGGCTTGTTTTTGGGGCTTTCCCCCATCGGGCTGACATTTATTCCAATTACAATTTCAGTCTGCGCTGTAGCGATGGTTTTTGCCGCGGTTGCCTTTGTAAGAAAAATAAGGGAAACCTTAAGTCCGCAGGTGCAAGCTACGCAACAGATAAGCGCCTGAAGTTTTCACCGCCGCAATCCCGTAAACTCCGCCCTTCCGCATCATATGCATCACATAACCTGGTCGCAGGTAAAAATCCTGATATGCCTTACTTCGAAGCTCAGCAAGCTTCACCATACTCAGCCAAGGCGTCTCAAAAGTGGGACCGGCAGTGTCATACTTGTCAAAATCCGTGACGCGCAACCAACCATTCTTCTTTACCAACTCATACATAGGCGTGCCGGGGTATGGCGTAGCGATATAAAATCCCACGTCTTCAGGGTTTAGCTCCTTAACGAAACGGATTGTTTCACGAGCAGTCTGCTCTGTTTCGCCTGGGAAACCTAAAACAACGTTTGCAATCGTCATCAACCCAACATCATGCGCTGTCTTATATGCCAGTCTTGTCTGATCCAGCTTAATGCGTTTATTCATAGCGCCAAGAATAGCTTCCGAGCCAGATTCGACACCCAACCAAACAGCAAAACAGCCCGCACCGCGCATTGTTTTCATTAATTCTTTGTCAACCATATCGACGCGGGTACCGCAATCCCATTTGAGCGCCAATTTTCTTTCACGCAATTCTTCACATATTTTGACCACTCGGTTGCGGTCTACACTGAAAGCATCATCATAAAAAGTAACTTGGTCAACACCGTATTTATCGTGGACAAGCTGCATCTCGTCTACAACGTTCTTTGGGCTACGCATACGGTAGCCTCGACCGAACATACGCACCGTACTACAAAAATCACACCAATAAACACATCCTCGACTGCTCACAAGAGGAAATATGATTTTGCCGTTGTGTTTGAGGCTTTCAAGTGGCAATAAATGGTGCGCTGGGAAAGGTATTGAGTCTAAATCTTGCAGGAAGGGCCTGTCCTCGTTGCGGATAATATTGCCACAGTTTCTGTATGTGATACCTAACACATTGCTGAGGCTTGATTGGCTACCTAGTTTGTCAAGGAGTTCGATGAATGTTTGTTCGCCCTCTCGACGCACGATAATGTCTAGGGCTGGGTTCTCACTGAGAGCGTTTTCATCCCAGAAAGTTCCATGTGACCCCCCAAGCACTGTCTGTGCTTGTGGCTGAACCTCTTTGGCAATCGCGACCAGCTGCATAGCTGACTTGTAAAGCAACGTCGTCGCGGTCACCCCTATAAGGTCGGACGATGTCTTTGCAATTCGACTGCGGAAAGTCTCGTAATCCAGTTTTAAAGCTTGACAGTCAATGACTGTGACTTGGTGGCCTGCTTTCTCAGCTACTGCGCCCAGATAAGCCAGGCCCAATGGGATAAATGGTGGGTGAGAGTGAACACTTGGTGGATATGGGGGGTTAACGAGGGTGATTTTCATTTCACTACAGCCTTTCCAGAGGTTTCTAATTGGATAAATGTCAAAATAGGCAGAGTCTAGTAAAAGATACTTTCGCTTTTCAGTCTTCTAAAAAGGATAGGGTAAGAAAAGAAGGTTTATGACAGTTTTATGTGCATTGCTCTGAGCGCATAGGCAGCAGAGGTTTTCAATCCTGACCTTCCGTAAGTTCCTCCTTTACGCATCATCTTGAAAACGTAGGCGGGTCGCAAGTAAAATTTTTGATGTGCTTTATACTTGATTTCGCGGATTTTTTCCATGCTAAGATACGGCGTCTCAAACGTTGGGGTTGCTGTATCGTACTTGTTGAAGTCAGTAACTCGTAGCCACCCATTTTTGACTACTTCCTCATACATTGGGGTTCCAGGGTACGGTGTTGCTACATAGCAGCCGATGTCATCTGGGTTTAGTGAGTTGATGAAGTTGATTGTTTCCCAAGCGGTCTCCTCTGTCTCGCCCGGGAAGCCAATAACTGCGCTGGCGATAGTCATTAAACCGGCCTTCTGTGCCATCTTGAAAGCGTCACGTACCTGCTGTGGATTTATCTTTTTATGCATTTGACCAAGAATTTTTTCGGAACCAGATTCCACACCGAACCAAACCGTTATGCATCCAGCATCATACATTCTCTCAAGCAGTTCTTTGTCAACAGCATCAACGCGTGTCTCGCAATCCCACTCAACGTCAAGATGGCGAGCTTTGATATCATCGCAGAGTTGCAGGGTATGCTGGCGGTTTACGGTAAACGCGTCATCATAAAATGTGAATTGGCCTTCGCCATAAGTGTTATGCAGCATCTCCATTTCATCTACAACCTTCTCGGGGCTTCGCATCCGGTAGCCTCTTCCGAACATACGCACCGTACTGCAAAAATCACACCACTGCACGCAGCCGCGACTGGTTACCAACGGGAAGATGGTTTTTCCCATGCGCCGATACGATTTTAGAGGAAGCAGATGGTAAGCTGGAGAAGGCAATGAGTCCAAGTCATGTAAAAAGGGCCTGTCCTCGTTGTGGACAACTTTACCGTCTTTTCCACGATAGGTTGTGCCTAAGACTCCTGAAAAATCCTTTTTTGCATCTATGCACTGTAGCAACTCAGTAAATGTCTGTTCACCTTCACGACGGACGATTGTGTCTATGCTTGGGCACTCGTTTAGGGCGTTTTCATCCCAGAAGCTTACGTGGCTGCCGCCGATCATGGTGACAGAGTTGGGGTGAGTCTGTTTGGCGATCTCCATTATTGTTTTTGCTGAGTTGTAAAGTAGCGTTGTTGAGGTTACGCCCACAACATCGCTGGGCACGGCGGCGATTCGTAGGCGGAAACTGTCATATGTTAGGTGTTCACCTTGGCAGTCTATTATGGTTACTTGATGACCTTCTTTTTCGGCAATTGCCCCCAGATATGCCAAGCCAAGTGGAATGAAGGGTGGATGTGAGTGTGCATTCGGGGGGTAAGGTGGGTTGACAAGAGTAATTTTCAACTATGTTTCGCCCTTTGAGTGAGAGGTTACATGTTAAAACCGATTATATAGTTTTCTAAATAAGTGGAAAAAACCACTTAACCATTAAAAAAGGAACTTTTAATTGTGGTTGAAGGCAGTGAAGGATAACATTAAGCGTTGTATATAGGATTATTTTCCCAAATATTTGCCATGTTTGAAACCGGTGGAATTTAGAATGTTCTGCCTGATTAAACTTTAATAAAAGGAAAATAGGGACGGGGATTTATTTGTAGAGTTTTTCCCAGCGGTTAAAGAGCTCTAAGACTTCGTCGCCGTTGTGGTCTTTCAGGAATTCTCGTGTTTCTTTGTCAGCTACTGCGTTCTTCTGGAACTCCTCAATCCATTGTGCCTTCTCTGCTAGGAAAATTATGCCATCCACGCCTTGTCGTGCAACTCGGGTGGCAACAGTCATGATTTGTTTTGTGGGTGCAACGGTGTCCCATGTTTCGTTTGGTCCGCGGACATAGAAGTTTACGAACATTGGCTTTTTGAGGAAGCTTTTGTAGCCTCGCGCAATGGTTTCCCAGTACCAAGGAGTCGGATAAGCCTTGCTAAACATAGGGATGACGAAGTAGTCAGCGTATTGTGCCATAGCTTCAAAGTCGTAGCCGAAGCGCTCTTTGCCCAGCAACGGATCAGGGAGGCAGTTAACGAACAGAGGTTTGCCTGAAACTACTTCTTTTACTTCAGCAAGGAAATCTGTAACAGTTTTTGCTCGCCACTCAACCCAGCTCAAGCCACTTTTCCGTTGTTGCTCGATGCAGCGTGGGCAGGTGCAGAAATGTTGGTCTGCAAAGTGCTGACTGCTGATGCTTATACCGGGGGTTAGTTTGGCGGTTTCAGCGATGATTTTTAGGTTGTATTCTCTTGCTTCTGGGTTAGTCATGCATACTACGTCCCAGCGGAGATTATAGCGTTTGTTTGTGCGCAGAGCTGGTCCCCATGAGCTTACGGAGACCCAGTCGGGACGTTTTGCCGCCATATAATTATCGCCGAAGCACGCGATGTTAGTGTACATTTTTGGGTTGGCTTTACCAACGATTCCTGATTCAGATTTTAAACGGTAAAAATTGTAGTCGACGCCTTCAACAGGCTCAGGTTGATAGAGAAATACACCAAATTTCAAGGTCAATGTTCCCCACGTAGATTTAATTTACGTAACCCATAAAGTGCAAGTTATTTAAGCCTTTTTGGTTTCATATCAAAACGCAACCAAGCCTAAATAAAGTAAAAAAACAATTGTTTCATGTGGAAAAGCTCAGATACAGAAGATAAGCCACGTTTCTTTAGCCTAACAATACCCAACGGCTAGCAAAACGACGGATAAGAGTAAACTTGCTAAGGTTGGAAATCTCTGGAATCGTAGGATTTGGTGTAGCTTTGACGCTGTGGTTTAACCATTTACGGTTTAATCATAATTAGACTTAGGCTTTAGGTAACCACTAATATTAGCGCAAAACTCCTGCCGATATTACCGATACTTGGTAATACGAAACAGGGGCGATAGAAGGTTATTCGTAAAAGTTTCTTGACCAAATTTAGTCAAGGTTTCTTGAGGAACTATTTTTTGCGAAGGGCTTCGCTTACAATTCTTATCAACGCGTGTTTCACGAAAGGCGGCAGATTAACCGCGTCATAACTAATTGTTTTGGAGCGGGAAGGTTTAGAGGTAGCAAAGCTGCCAAACCATTTAGCTATCTCTTCAGCGTCCCCGATATCGGGAGGTAGCAGATTCTTTTTGATGTCGTCATCCATTTTCGCTGCCGCCAACAGATAAACGAGGGCAAGGGGTTTATTTTTCAAAATCGATTCTAACAAAGCGGCATCAACAGCCAACCCTTCAACCTTGGACACTTCAGCAGCTAGTTTCTCAAGAGGCAGATGCCTCTCTCTGAGCCTATCCAGAACGGTGCGGTAAGCCCAAAACGGCTCCTGCTTGACTAACGCTTCGGTCACCGCTTTTCGCGTACAATACCCGACAGCTTTGCCTAGTTTCGAGGCAGGTCCGCCGTAATTGATGGCTTTGCCGCGCCCAGGTGAGGCAACTGTAACGCTGTCGGTGATTGACCCAGTGGCTGAGTCGCCCGTATAGAGGCTTCTCACATCAAAATCAAGGAGTGCCGCTGACTTGGCTTCTGTTGCGGTGATGAGAGATGCGACCATACAACTGTCAGAAGGATCTGCATCGACAAATACTATGATGTTTATTGTGCCATGAATTTCTTGAACATCCATTTCCTCGCCGCTGGATTCCCCGTGTTTGCAGCCTGCGGTTGCAGCGACGGCGACTGAGAAATCCTCAAGTTTTTTGGTTACGAGACTATAGTTTTGGATTTTTGCTGCTGTGACCATGGCGAGGTAATCTTTGGTTAATCCAAGCTTCGCCGCCGATGAAGTGATCAGTTCCAGCGGGTCAAGGTGCAAGGAACGGTCGTTATACCCTTCCGGCACCCCTACATTGAGGACAGCTCTAAGCTGGTTATGCCCGCCATGATAAAACGCTGAACTTTCAGTCTTTAAACCATTATCACAAATCACGGCTAGAACGTTTTCTTTCACAACCAGTTTAGTGCCTGCTGCAAGATCAAATTGCTCCAACCAGCCGTTTCCCTCGTACCTACTTTTGGGATACTCCAGGATTTATAGTGATGGCTTTAGCAGGGCATAAGGTGACGCACACGCCGCATTTTGTGCAAGGTACATCGCCTTGAATTTGGGGTTTCTTGTTTTTGCCTTCTTGAAGAACGCCTTGTGGACAAACACCTATGCATACAAGGCCACGACAGGGTGCACACTTAGCGGTGTCAACAATGATTGGAGAATTGCCTTCTTTGGCCATGCGAATCAAAAATAAAGTAAGCGCCAAGAATATATGGTTTGCGAGCATCAAATAAAGACCATGAAAATAGGCTTAGTCACCTATACGCCAGAAAAAGTTGAAGGATACCATCTTCACGTGTACTATTCCAAATGGGCTGATGGACAAGCGTTTCCAGCTGCCAAAGACATGCAGAACGATATAACGGTTTTTTGCGATGCGAAATCGATCCGCGATGACCCAGGCATAGTGGCTGTGTCGAAGGCTGGGGCGGCGCTTAGGAAGAACCGTCACTTCAACCTCCCATTCGATTATGTCTGTCCGACTCACCCAGGGTATAGAACAAAAGTCCTCGAATACATCGAGACCGTAAGCAAACAGAGCATATTGGGCGTAACGCTTAACCTCTACCACTTTCCTGACCAAGAATTCTGTACATGCCCAAGATGCACAGAGTTGCACAGGAAAAGCGGCTTAGATTGGACAGCGTGGCGATCTCAAACCATAACCAAATTTTTGGAGGAAGCCAAGGCAAAGGTGAAGGGAACTTTTGCCGTTGAAATTTATCCTGACCCAGTTTTAGCTAAGGAAAGGTTTGGCATAGATCTTGACGCCATAAGTGAACTGGTTGATTATTTCCATGTGCCTCTTTCTTCGAGGGATTACTTAACCAATTATTGGGTGGATTTACTGGCGAGAGATTTTGTGGCGGTGCTGAAGAAACCTGTTGTTGTAGAGTTGAGTGCGGAGATGCCGACTGACGAGAAACTGGATGCACTACTTAAGACGGTAGCTTACATTTCAAGGCACAAAATCGAAGAAGTGCTATTGTTGGTGCATAATTCAGAAAACGCTCGTGATGTCTGCAGGTTTGCTATCCAAAACAATGCTTTCAGAGATTGGTTGAAAAAATACGATTTCCCAGAAATGAGCCGTATCATTGAAGAATGGGCTAAGATCTACTGAGCGTTTTGCGGTATTCTCTGAGCCGAGACATGTCCAGTTCACAGGTTAAAATGGAGTCTTCTGGGGCATCTGTAACTTCGCCCAATATTCCCCATGGAGCGATGACTGCGCTTCTACCGCCTCGCATGCTGGAGAATACATTACCAACTTTAAGCACAAACAAACCGTAATCCCGAGCAATCCCTTCAGTTAAGGGGTGGCCCTTGACGGTGGGGTGAGTACCCATGGCTGCGACTGGAAGTGAAATGATTTCTGCACCTAAATCTACGGTGGATTTTACAAGGTCAGGGTCAAAAGTGTCGGCGCATACCAGCAGTCCAATCTTGCCGATTTCCGTGTCTACCACGATCGGTTGGTTGCCTTTGGAGACTCCTGCTTTGATTTCTGCGGAGATGGGGTTTATTTTTTTGTATTTTGCCAGAAGAGCGCCGTTCCTCCAAAGGGTGCTTGTGTTGTAGTATTTGCGGCTGTCTTCTTGGAGCACGGACCCGCCGAGCAGGAAGATGCTGCCAAGCTTCTTTGACATTTCTTGGAGAAAGCTAAGGGTTTTTTCGCAGGTTTCTTTGGATATTTTTTTGGCGTCTTTGAAGTCTGCCATGCAGTTGGGAACAGTGAAGTATTCAGGCAAAGCAATTAATGCTGGTTTTTGTTCGGAGGCTTTTTGGATTGCTATATGGGCTGCTTCTAAGTTGTCTTCCACTTTTTCGCGGATTTTCATGTGAAGTACGCAGATTTTCAAAGTTCAGCCTCAAGTTTTTTGATCTAGTTGTTTATAGTTTTTCAGGTTTGAACTTTTAAAGGTGCTGTTCATTAGCTGTTGAGTAGCCAATTATCACGTCTGTTCAATATTTTGCTAACTTTTGACACGTCTGTTTACTATTTTTTTGCTTTTGTTTGCATACGGATAACACTTAAATACTGGTTGAATGACAAACAAGGTAATGCGAGGGAAAAAGACATGACGCTAGACCCTACAGAAGTCAGTAAACTCTTGCCTGAAGTAAGAACTTTAGTAAATAAAGTAGTAAAGAAAAACATGGCTGACGGATTTTTGTTTTCAGCTGGAACAGACACCCAAATAATCGCTTATGAAGCCGTAAAATACAAACCCGACATCCCATGCCTAACATTAGCCTTCAAACACGGAACCCCAAAAGACACCGAATATGTAAAACGAATGGTTGAGCTTCTGAACCTAAAACAAGAAACATACCAGTTCGGCAAAGAAGATGTACTCAAATTCTTCCCCAAAGTCGTTGAAGCACTCAAGAAATACGACCCCATGGAAATCAGAAACAGCCTACCCGTCTACATTGGCTTAACACTTCTAAAACCAAAAGGAATAAAGAGCGTATTCACCGGCGACGCACTTGATGAACTCTTCGGTTACCCATGGCAATTCCACCTGACCGAGGCTGAATTCGCAAAGAAACAAGAGGAAATGTGGGCAGAAATGGGTTTCTCCTCAGTACCTATGGCAGAATCTCTTGGAATGGAAATTAAGTCACCCTACAGGGATCCAGCTTTTATGAAGTGGGCAATGGCACTACCTATCAAATACAAGATAAACATGTACAACGGCGTAAAATACAGCAAATGGATTATGCGCAAAGCCTACGAGGACGTGTTACCTAAAGACGTCATTTGGAGACCCAAAGCGCCACTTGAACAAGGAACCGGAACCGAAGCACTGAGAACATACTTCAACGACATGATACCAGACAAAGAATTCGCCGAGAAAAAGGCAACCATCAAAAAAGAAGACGATGTTGAAATCCAAGACAAAGAGCAACTACTATACTACGAACATTTCCGCAAGAAATTCGGCAAACCCAAAGACGTATTCCCCAAGGTTGAAGGCGGCATCGAATGTCCAAAATGCCACAGCTACATCAAAACTAAAATCCAGTTCTGCAAGGTTTGCGGAGCCTACCCAATCTAATCCTTTATTTTTTATTTTCCCATCATTTTTATTTTTAAGAAAGTACAAAGTAAGCTCGTCGAATTTCAAATACACTAATTTCAATAGAAAAACTTAATTCCATAGTTGTTGCTGTTTTGAGAAATACTGGTGGACCTCGTTTGGCTAGACTCTCAGACCTCAAGTTAGCTATGGGTACAAGCATATTTGTTTCAACGTTCATTTTTGGCGCTTTCCTAGTTGCAGTTATCTTTTTGCTGCAGTACTTTGTCGTAGGCTTCGATTTATTGACGGGGATTCTATTGGCAGTCGGAGGAACGGCGCTTTTTATCTTGTTTGAGTGGGCTGTTGGCCCCGTGATTGTGAGTGCATCCACTCATCTGCGGTTCCTTAAGCCGGGCGACAACCCGTGGCTTGAAAATATGGTTAAGGATTTGGTGGCAAAAAGCGGCATACCCATGCCTAAACTGGCCATCGTACCAAACAACACACCCAACGCTTTTACCTACGGCAGAACAAGCAGCAGCGCCGTCTTAGCCGTACATGAAGGCTTGCTCAAGCAGCTAAACGAAAATGAAATTCGAGGCGTCATAGCTCACGAATTGGGGCACATCAAACACAAAGATTACATTGTTATGACCGTACTTTCCTCATTACCTCTTATCGCGTACTGGATTGCTCAGATTGCACTTACCGCTTCATGGTTTAGCGGAGGCAACTCAAGAGGTCGCGGCAAAGATCAGGGAAATGCGGCAGTCGCTCTCATAGCAATCGGCGTCATATCATTTGTGGTCTACATCGTTTCTTTCTTAGCTGTGATGCGGCTTAGCAGGCTGCGTGAACACTTCGCTGACGCCTACAGCGGCTACCTCACGAAAAACCCTAGAAGCCTTGAGAGCGCATTAACCAAAATAACGTACGGTTTATCTTTGGCTCCCAAAACGACTGCCGAAGCCAGAAGCTTCTACATTGAAGATCCCACACAGGCAAAGCAGGATGCCGCACAAATAATTGAGAATAAAGATGAATATGACCTAGACCACGATGGCGTGTTAGACGAGCGGGAACTGGAGTTGGCGATGGAGAAAGAATCAAAAAACACAATGCAACAACTGAACAGCCTATTTGCCACGCACCCACCCACATTCAAACGCATTCTGCTTCTAAGAGAAATAGAGCAGGAAATGGACACGGGAACCTACAGCAGCGACAAAATGTACAGCCACGTCTAAGGCAAAGAAAAGGCGTTGAAAACTAAACTCTCTTTCAGGGGGTTTGTTTGGAGCGGCCCAAAGTGAACTGGATTGCATTCTGAGGGCAGATGTCAACGCATGTTGCGCAAAGAATACATTCACTATTAGCCATATCGCCCTTCTGCACCATTTCAGTAACGTTAAGGCTCATAGGGCAATTACTGGTACATTGCTTGCATCCGATGCATCGTGTTTTGTCGGCGGTTAGGTGAAGTGACGGCAATCCGAGGGCGACTTTGATTTTTGTGCCTGCGATCATGAAGGGGGCCATCCAGCAGATCGTGTGACATGCCGCACGTTTTCCTGCCACAAGGGCGAAGAGTGCAATTGAACCTGCAATAGCGGCGAACATGATTAGTGAGGGCAAGTTTTGCACCGATATGCCGTTCCATGTTTGATACAGCGGACTGATGCCTTTTACCCCACCGGCATGCAGAAACATCAGCACGACGATGGCCATCCAGGGCACCCAAATTAAGTATTTAATTAAATTGCGTTTTCCACCGTTGAACTGTCTGCTGTTTACTCGGCTGCATAGTTCTTGTGTTGCGCCTGCGGGGCAGAGCCAACCGCAGAAAGCTCTGCCAGTAACCAATGAAGTTAGGAACAGACCCGCAAAGAATAGGGCATCTCCTGCAATTAGTCCTTCGGTAGCGCCCATTATGATTAGGTATGGTGACATGTAGTAGAACACTATGGGAAACAGGCAGACTGCGATTATTGAAAGAGTTGTGCGCAGTCTTTGTCTTTGAGCAGGTTTTGCCATTATTACGCATCGCCCAGGTATTGTGTTTTGTCAAGACAAGTGACGAGTTCTTTCTGGGTGATGTCAACCCGCAGCACACCATTTACGCCAACTATTTCCAACATTAAGCCTTCAATCAAAATTACACTTTGAAGTTGACCTAGAAACCCCTCAAAGAAAAAGTGGTCTACCTCTCTTTCCAAAAAAGACATTCTCTTTACGAACTGCTCTGATTTTATTTCAACACTAAACGCGTGTTCTTCAATTCTTTTAGCCAATTTCTTCGCCACAAAAAATCATGGCAATTTTTAATGATAAGGTAACCTCAATAAAAAATATGAAATATCACAATCAACTATGAAACACTTAACGGGGCATGAGAGGTTTACACTTGAATAATTACTCCATTTTACTCTTCGAGTTGGCAAGTGAAGACCGATTAAACATTCTTTTACTTCTAAAAAGAACCCCGCTTAAACTATCGCATGTTTCAGCCAAGCTTAACTTCACCGTTCAGGAAACTTCAAGAAATATGACAAGACTAACCGAAGCTGGATTGATAACAAAAGACGCCGATTCATTGTTTCACCTAACTGCTTATGGTAAAGAGGCACTAAATTTGCTGTCAGGGTTCAGGTTTCTTTACAAGAACAAAGATTACTTTGCAAACCACACACTTGCAACATTACCGAATCAATTTCGAAATAGCATCGGGATACTGGAACCGTGCAAATACAGCAATGACGTAATGACTACGTTCCACAATGTTGAATTAATGATTGATGCCGCTGAAGAGATCGTTTGGATTCTTACAGACCAAATCTTGGCAAGTACCATTCCTTACCTTCTGCGAGCGGTCCAGCGTGGAGTACAATTTCATCTTCTTATGCCAAAAGGTTATTTGCCGACAGACAACATTCGCAGTCTAGTTTTAGACCCCATTTTCTCCAAGGCTGTGAAAGCGGGCAAACTAGATTTGAGGTTTCTTGACAAAATCGATGTTTTTCTTTGCGTTTCAGAAAAAGAAGTTTCCGCTTTGGCTTTTCAAAACGTCCAAGGAAATCTTGAATACAGCGCATTTGAATCGATGGGCACGGACGTTATTGAGTGGTCAAAAGCCTTATTTACGCATTATTGGAATAGGGCCTCGAGTCAAATTCCCGACCAACTTTATCAACCAACTTGATGCAGATGCCGTTTTGCTCTGTTTTTTTGGTTTAAAAGTTCCTAATGTTATGCGAAGACTAATATTTGTGCAGAAACCATTAATTATAAAATTCCATGAAGGAAACAGAAAATGGTAAATTATTGTCCTGAATGTGGCGGAGAGATTCAGTACATTTCTTTGACTAAGCACTATGTCTGCAAGAGCTGCGGATTATCTTGCACAGGGCAGGAACTAAACGATTTACACGACAAGAATAGGCCAGAAGAAGAGACAGAGGAAGAAAGAAAACAGAACCGCCGAAAAGAATACCTGAAATGGTATCTTAGCAAGAAATAAACTGCCCCTAAAATAAGGCGCGAACCTTTTTCGTTAGCGTTGGCTATATTATTTTGAAACAATTTGGTTTTCAAGCGGCTTTATGGTGCAGCTGCGAGCAAACGGTATAAAAGAAAACAATGCGACTTTTAATCTATCAACTCCGAAGTGAATCGCCTTGAATGTTGATTTGGAAATTATCTGTGTAGGTAACGAGTTGCTTATTGGTAAAACGCTGAACACCAACGCTCATTGGCTGGGTAAACAGGCTACTTTACTTGGGGTAAACGTGAAACGTATAACTGTGGTTCAAGACATCGTTGAAGAAATAGCTAACGTTATCTGCGAAGCCATAAGCCGAAAGCCACAGTTCATCGTTACCACAGGCGGGCTAGGACCAACTTTCGATGATAAGACATTAGGAGGCGTTGCTAGAGCGTTTAACCAGAAACTTGAAGTCAACCCAAAGGCACTGGGCATGGTTAAGGAGAAATGCGAAGAATACGCCAGAAAAATGGGGCTTTCAACAATCGAGATGACAACGCCGAGGCTCAAAATGGCAACTATCCCTGAAAAGTCAGAGCCCATCAAAAACCCGATTGGAACCGCGCCTGGAGTGCGCCTCGACATAGACGGGACATTATTGTTTGTTCTGCCAGGTGTGCCTTCAGAGATGGGGGCGATCTTCACAGAGACAATATCTCCTCTGCTAAAACAAGCTGCCGGCGACAGGGTCTTTTGCGAAAAAAGCATGTTTGTAGATAACATGGCAGAAGGAAATTTGGCTCCCTTCATCGACAAGGTTATGGAGGCCAATAAAGGAGTGTACATAAAATCTCATGTTTGCACTCAAGCGAACCCCACTCACGTAGCAAACAAGCCACATCTGGAGATTCATTTTACCTTGACAGCCAAAACCGAGGACCACCCTTCCAAGAAACTTGTGAAAGCCATGGAGGAGCTTGCTGCTCTAGTAAAGCAAAATGGTGGAGTCGCAATCGAAGACCAATAAACGATAATTCAGAAATAACCTTTTAAACATCGTTTGAAGACCAGTCAGCGCCTTTAGATACAACCCTATAGCGCTCGCATTTTCAAAGTGCCGCAGATAAACATAGCTGAGCAATAAATGATCTGTTAAAAACGGTGTTTTAAAACAAAAAGGAAAAAGCTAGAGAAAGAGTTAAGCCTTTTTTGCTTTCTCAAGCTCTTTTTTGAGGATTTCCGCCTTGTCGGTTATTTCCCAGGTGAACTCTGGTTCTTCTCTTCCGAAGTGGCCGAAAACAGCAGTCTTCTTGTAGATGGGTCTTAGCAAATTGAGCTGTTCGATGATTGCTTTTGGCCGCATATCGAAGTTCCTTTTGACTATCTCGAGGATTTTTTCGTCGGGCAGTTTGCCGGTTTCATAAGTGTTGACTAGAACGCTGATTGGTTCTGCAACGCCGATGGCATAGGAAATTTGGATTTCGCATTGGTCAGCTAATCCAGCTGCAACAACGTTTTTGGAGATGTATCTTGCCATATAGCATCCTGAGCGGTCAACTTTTGATGGGTCTTTGCCGCTGAAGCATCCACCGCCGTGACTTCCAACTCCGCCGTAGGTGTCTACGATGATTTTTCTGCCGGTTAATCCTGAATCCGCTAAGGTTCCTCCAATGACGAATCTGCCTGTGCCGTTAATGACGTACTTGCAGTCAGGGCTTAGCATGTTGGCTGGGATAACTTGTTTGATTACTTTTTCAATGATTTCTTTCTTTAGTGTTGCATCGTCAACTGACCCGTTGTTTTGGGCTGCAATAACGACGGCTGTGACAAATTTTGGTTTGCCATTCTCATATGAGACAGTGACTTGCGATTTGCAGTCGGGACGTAGACATGAAATTATCTTTGTTTTTCTGCATTCAGCTAATCGCTTAACAAGTTTGTGGGCCAGCATAATCGGCAGTGGCATAAGCTCTTTTGTTTCGTTAGTTGCGTAGCCAAAAACCATTCCTTGGTCGCCAGCGCCCTGTTCATGGCCCGTAGATTCGTTTACGCCCATTGCGATGTCCGGTGACTGCGCAGTCAACGACACTAAAATACCGCAGGTTTCCCAGTCTAAGCCGTCCTTAGCATTGTCGAAACCGATTTCCTTTAGGGTTTGGCGTACAATTTTTGGTATATCAACGTATGTGCAAGTGGTTATTTGACCAGTAATCATTACTGTTCCCTGCATAACGAGGGTTTCGCAGTCAACGCGTGCTTTGGGATCAATGCTAAATATTGTGTCTAGAACGCTGTCGGAAATTTGGTCTGCAACTTTGTCTGGGTGACCTTCTCCAACTGACTCAGAAGTGAACAAGTATTTTCCGTTTATTCTCATCGAAATTTCTCTTCCGTTCAATGTTAATTAAGAAATTAGATAATCATGCGTTTTTTAAAAGCCTTTTGGCACGCTGACCGCCTAACCCCTAAATTTAGGTGGCGCGTCGACAATAAAAAACCATTTTAACCCTAAAACACCACAAACAGGAGATGAAAACATGAAAAAAGCAATTCTAACCGAAAAAGCACCTAAACCAGTGGGCCCGTACAGCCAAGCAGTCGAAGCAGGCAAATTCCTGTTCGTTTCAGGGCAACTGGCAATTGACCCAAAAGAAGGCAAAATCAGTACGAAAACCGTGGGGTCGCAGACAAAACAAGTCATGGAAAACATCAAAGCAATATTAGAGGCAGCAGGATACATCTTCGAAGACATCGTTCAAGCCAACGTTTACCTCTCATCTATGACGTTGTTTGAAGAGTTTAACAAAGAATACGCCAAATCCTTTGAAAATCCGTTTCCCGCCCGCGCAACGCTTGGAGCCGAGTTGCGTCCAGATGCACTTGTGGAAATAGCAGTTGTCGCCTACAAGGACTAATCTGCATTTTTAACAAATTATAAAAACCCACAGCCCCTAGAGTAAAGCAGTGCATAACATGGCTATAACCCTGAAAAGCTTCATACAGGAAATTGCGGGAAAAAAAGCGCCGGGACCATCAACTAGCTTCACAGTGTTCCACATTTTCTTTGCCTTGGAGTTGTTGGCAGAGGAGCCTTTGGGAAGAAACAAACTGGCCAAGAAACTCAACGTTGGAGATGGAGCGGTGCGAACTATAATTAGTCGTCTTAGAAGCGCGGGTCTAATTGACGCCTCAAAAGAAGGCTGCGGTTTAACGGCGAAGGGGTTAGAGGTTTGGCATCAGTTCGAGGAAGTTTATCCTAAACGTGTCGAGATCCCAAAAACAGTGTTAAGTGAATCCGAATTTAACTTTGCTTTCTTGGTGAGAAATAGCGCCAAAAAAGTTGGGTCGGGTATTGATCAGCGTGACGCCGCAATAATCGCTGGTGCCCGCAAAGCGTTAGTTATCGTTTTCAAAGATGGTCATATGCGCATTTCGTCTGTTAGCGATTGTGTCGAGAAAGATTATCCTGAGGCAGCAAACCAGATTCTTAATGATTTAGCTCCCAAAGACAACGACGTCATTGTTGTAGCCGGCGGCGATTCAGCTCTCAAGGCTAAACGGGGAGCTTTTGCAGCAAGTTGGTCTCTTATCAGCATCTAATGAGGCTAACTTTTCAGTTGTGTGGTGCGTGAATTTTTGTTCTACGTGTTTTGGGTTGGTTTTTTATTTTAGCGTTTGCAGTGTTGGCAGGTTGCGTGTTTTCCCGTTGAATGGCGTGTTTCTGCGTTGAAATTTGTTCTTGCGAAAGGTTAAGTTGTGTATTTTTCGCCGTTGTTTAGTATTCTCTCAAGATAAGTGTTGATGTTAGTCAGGCCCTCGTTTGTCTTAGAGGAAACAGGCATAAGCAGAAACTTCAACCCAAGCTTATCAATAGCCTGCATCATGTTACGGCTAAACAGGCGTTTTGTGCCTTCAAGTTTCTCCTCAATAGCGTCTTCCAACGCCCGCGTGTTAGCTGACCAATTGGCAATCGCCTGCACATCTTTCTTAGGAATTAAATCGCATTTTGAAAGAACATGCAGTTGCGGCTGAAAGAAACGATTGTAGACAGCAGCAGCAAGAAACATATTGGAAACATAGTTGAGAGGATTAATTGAGAAAACTGAATCAAAGAGGTAAATAAGCGCTTTAGGCTCCTTGGTCAACTCGTCCACGATGTATGGTCCGCTGGCTCTGAACGCAAACAACTCCATCTGCCCCGGAGTATCCACCAACACAATGTCCGCGTGGGCTTCATCTATGTCGCGGCTCAAGTTTTCAATTTCGTCAGCAATCAAATCAGCCGCCATAATCAAGGCGCCGTTTGGTCCTAACCCATACTTCTCCATGATGTCTCCGACATCCACATAGTTGCGCACGTCGACATCTGGCGAATAGGGAAGCTTCAACGCACCCGGATCCAAGTTAACTACAGCCACATCTTGCTTAGACATTTTGAGCCACTCGCTGAAAGCTGCGGTGAACAGAGATTTACCTGAACCTGCGGTTCCAATAATAAAAACTAAAGGCATCTTTACATCTCACTGCCGAGTGATTTGTTTTAAAAACGTAAGAACCTTTCTATGCTTCTTTCTTTCCCTTGAAAAAATATACCATACTGGATATGGTTTTTGAAACTGATGTTCGAGGGTTGTTTGGTAGTTACCCGGCAGAATTAGATTGTAACCACAAGAGCCCTTTCTATTTTCTACCGGCTGATTTGGATTCCTATTTGATTGTTGAAATCTGTTTCAAATAGTAGACCCCTCCCTCCTAAAGAGAGTGCAGTCAGCGTGATTTTGCATTTAACCTACAGAAACCCCTGTAAAATGTAGACTCTCCCCCTCCCTTATCTGAATCAGCTTTTCCAGACCTGCCGTTTTGCGATTGAATTTTAATCAAGCTCCACTCTCCATGGAATATTCCTTTTTTGCCGCAACACTTTAATTAATTGTGTAATTGTAGGCAACCTGACATCTAAAGGACGATTAAATGGAAGATTAATGCGAGCGTTTAAAGAAAAGCTGATGTCAAAGCTTACTCCGAAAAAGTTGCTATTTTTGGCAGCAATTGCACTGTGCAGCCTGTTTTTCTATGCTTTTGGAGTTGTAACGGGCTTTTTTGGTTTGCGAGTGTTTTCGGTTTTTTGGGTGGTAACCAATCAAACTGCCTACTACATTGGATACGCCGTTTTAGCCAGCGTTACATTAACGGGCACATTTATTTTTGCTTACTGTCTTTACAGAAAGTTCAAGACCAAACTTGAGGCAGCGCCTTTAAGGCAAAAGGTTCTTGTCATTTCAATTCTAACGTTGTATGGCCTAATTTTCTATGCAGTCGGCATTGCAACAAACTTATTCACAGCTCCCGTGTTCTCAATGTTCTGGATAATAAGCCACCAAGCATCAATCGAACTTGCATACGGCATCGGAGCAGCCGCCATCGCACTGAGCATAGCAATATTAACAGTTTATTTAATTAAAACCCGAAAAACATAGTGAGCTCTTCTCACTAAAGAGTTCTTTCAAGTTGTTGAATTGAGTGTCGTGCGTATGACTTTTTGGTAGACATAAATGAAGTAGGCTGCTGCGAAGAATGTTAGAGTCATTTCAAGCCCAAGAATTGCAGGATTAGATTCTACTGCACGGAAATAGCCTTGTGTGAGTATGTTTGAGAAAACGAGAATTTGGAGGAAGATCGCGCCGCCTAAGCAGCTTAACCCCAGGCTGTTAACGACCACGCTTATCTGGTGGTTTAATTTTGGGTCGATTGTCATGTGTCATCGATTTGCTTATGGTTTAGCATAACTTAAGACTTATGAATCACAAGTACAATTTTAACAAACGCCCAACAGAAATACAACAAAAAGAAAAACGATGTTTAACCGAATTTTCCATTAATGTAATTCGCAGTTAACTCATTTTGAGGATTCGTAAACAATGACTTTGTCTCACTAAACTCAATTAATTCCCCAACATACATAAAAGCCGTATAATCCGAAACCCTAGCCGCCTGCTGCAAATTATGCGTCACAATAATAACCGTATACTGCCCCCTTAACTCTCCAATCAAAGACTCAATTTTCAACGTAGCAGCTGGATCAAGAGCACTACACGGCTCATCCATAAGAATTATTTCAGGCTCAGCAGCCAAAGCTCGTGCGATGCATAGCCGCTGTTGCTGACCACCTGAGAGGGACAGAGCGCTCTCATGCAATCTGTCTTTGACTTCGCCCCAGAGTGCTGAGCCTCTTAGGCTTTTCTCTACGAGTTCGTTTAGTTTTTCCCCTTTTGCGGTGTTATGGATACGGGGACCAAACGCCACATTGTCAAATATTGATTTTGGGAACGGGTTAGGTTTTTGAAAAACCATGCCTATCCTTCGCCGCAAATCGTAGACGTTACTATCAGCTGAGTAAACATTTTGTCCATCAAAAAGTATTTCTCCAACCGTTTTACAGCCAATAATTAAGTCGTTCATTCTGTTGATTGAACGTAGAAGTGTTGATTTGCCACATCCTGAAGGACCCATGATTGCGGTTACTTCGTTTTCTTTGACTTCAAAATCTACATCTTTGAGAACATGATTGCTCTTAAACCAGAGGTTGAATTTTTTTGTTTGAATTTTTCCCAATTTTCCCTTCTTCCTCTAAAATCCATGGATTCCCTTTGGTCTGGGGATCGTTTGAAATATAAACATTGACAAAGTCGTCGCCTCTCCGCTGAAAGTTATCAGTGAAAAGTGCTTTCTTTTAGTTATATTGGTTTCCGCAATAGCCATCATAGACTATGATATTGTATATATTATGTTTAGGCAAGCAATTTATTATATAATTACCCATAGCCAGATTTAGCTTACTAACAGGAGAAGGGTTGAGAGTGTGGCAGCTAAGGCAGGATGAAGAAACAAGAAAAGTTCAGTTTACAGGTGGATCAACATATATTATTTCTCTGCCGAAAAGTTGGATCAACCAAAACCAGCTAAAAAAAGGAAGCTTCATAAAACTTCGAGCGGAAGAAGGGGGATTGCTAACAATTGTTCCTTCCATCACTCAGGAGCAAAAAAGGCTTGATGAAGCCACAATCAATGTCTGCTCGAATGATGAAACAGAAATGATTGTGAGAAAAATTGTTGCAGCCTACTTAGCAGGATACAATTCAATCCACGTAAAACCCGACAAACACCAATTAACTACTAAACAAAGACACGATGTCAAAAACTTTGTAAGACGAATGCTTGTTGGAACAGAAATAGTTACCGACACCTCTGCTCAACTAGTTTTGCAGGTTCTCTTAAGCTACCCCGAGCTGACTATTCAAAGCGCTTTGAGAAGAATGAGCATAATAGCTGCATCAATGCATAAAGACGTGATAACCGGGCTTAAAACATATGACAAATTAATTGCCAAAGAGGTAATTTCAGCTGATAATGAGGTTGACAGATTCAACCTCTATGTTATAAGATTGCTCAGAGCAGCAATACAAAACCCTCGAATGAGCAAAGAAATTGGGCTTGTAGGAGGCAACGACTGCTTAGGATACAGATTAGTCACCAAATCAGTAGAGCGAACAGCAGACCATGCGGTCGACATTGCCGAAAACCTGATACTTCTTAAACATGAATTGAACAGTGAAGTTGTAGAAAAAATTGACAACATGAGTGCAATCGCGATCAAAATGTTTGACAGCTCAATGGAATCTCTGTTCAGACATGACTACAACGCTGCCGAAACAATTATGGAAAACCTAAAAGAAATTGGAACATTAGAAAGAGAAGCAGTAACTGCAGCACAGATTAACGCTGAAGACGACGCCAGATTGCGCCTAATAATTGAAAGCGTTAGAAGAACAGCAGAATACGCTTGCGACATAGCAGAAATTGTACTTAACCTAACCGTAGAATCAATACTTGTGTGAAAAAAATGTTGAACGAGCTAAAAAACTATCTTTCGCCAGTTACTGGTGCAATAAAAACACTTAGATGCTATTTGGCAGATTGTACATTAGTCACAGACTTGATTTCCAAGTTGGTCATAACCTTTGGAGTTGTTCTATTGGTTGGGGGCCTCTACCTGTTGATTATCGGCTCAGGAGTCTACACTCAGGCAGGAGTCAACACAGTTATCATTACAGTTAATTGGATACCGGGCATTCCATTTGAAATAAGCGCTTTGTCAAATGTTGGCGCGACGATGATAGGGTTAGTTTCTTGGTTTGTTGGCATAGATCTGCTTCTTGTTGGTTTAGGTCTTTGGGTTCGACATAAATTTGCCCAATACATTGCATTAGCAGTATTTGCTTTAGCGGCTATTTTTCAATTTTTCGAGTTTTTTTACGCAGGGATAATAGGTTCGCCTTCAGCCATACCGGAATTGATTATAAACGGTGTTTTGGCTTATTTCATTTTTTCAAGATTTGACGCAAAAGCGCAAAAGGTTAAGCTCTAAGCCTTATTGAAATTTTTTGATTGAGATAATTATTGGTCCCAACCGTTTTGGTAGCTTATGTAATCATGCACAAAAATCGTGAGGTCTCTAAAATTTATGGTGCCGTCATGATTGTAGTCTATAAGGGTAAGGGAAGTTTGGTTACCTGAATTGAGGTATGCAATATAATCGCTGACAAATAGTTCAAGATCGGTATAATCAACTTTGAAATGCCCACTCAGATCTCCAGGGTATGTAACAGCCGCAGCTTGAAAGTTTGTACAGTTTCCGTTGACGTACGCCGTAATATTATAGTTTGCAATTGTCAAGTTTTGCGTGGGAAGCGCAATCATCGTCTCTTCATTGCTGGTAGCTGAGACTAAACTATCATACTCGAGTGTTGAGTTAGCGTAGATTTGAATGTGATTGCTTCCGTTTTGAAGTGTTACGTTAATTGGCATTTGAAAGCCTTGTTGGATAAAAAGAACATTTGAGGATTNNGAGGATTGGTTAGCCACATTATTTAGATTTGTTGGATAATAAATTCGGTTGCCCGGCAGTTGCGTCAGGTAGTTTGCTGAAACGATCGTGTTCCAATCCTGCGAAAAAGTTATGTTCCAAATACCAACAGTTGGGAAGTTATAGGTAATGGGTGTTGAACCATATTGGAATGTTAATTCCCCAGGGGAAGATATTGGAATTTTGATTGAGTCTGTGCCAAAATCCATTGCATAAAGATCTTTGTCAATGATGTTATAAGTGTATTCATAATGCAACTCTTCTATAGGTACAGTCAATGTGGCTGTTCCGTGAATAATCCCCATCTCCATCAATAAATTAGCAGCCATAGCTGTGGCCGCGGGGCTTACACCGGAATCTGAATGAATTTGGTATAAACCAGTTGTTGGATCGTAAAGACCCGCTGCTGAATTGCTCAGTAAACTCCATGCTGGCTGAACAACGTTGTTGCCATTAGTTATTCCATAAGCGGTGCCGTTTAGAAGTTCATTGACTTCGGCTTGGCTACTTGGCGATAAAAGTGAATATGTTCCTATAAGAGATTGCCAAGTCATAGCCGTGTTTTCAAGGCGTCTTTGAGGATTAGAGTTTGCGTGTTGATCAACGTAGTCAAGCCACTGTGGACTGTTCCAAAGACTGCTCAAGTACCTAGTGTTGATATCGGTAAGAAGATTTTGAATATTTAGAATAGTTGGATCGTCATTATACAGTTTCCAGATTATTTGTTCAAAGCCACCTGCTTCACATTCATAGAGCCCATTTGCGCCGGTATACCCATAATATGCTCCATTCCAATAGTAAGAGTTTTCAAAATTCCATAAAGCCTCTGCTCTACTTAACGCCTGAGTAACTCCGAATTGATAGAACTCTAAGTATCCGCCAAGCGATTCCCCAGTCTCGTCATAATATCTTCCTGAGTAAGGAGCAGCTGCATTATCACCGTAGATCCAAAGAGGAGGCGCCCGATCGTTTGTCTGAGAGTAAATTACTGCTGCGTCATAACTAGCGTAAGCTTGAGTAAGATTCCATTTAGTTTGATCATAATTGAATTTATTTGCCCAATAATACCCATAAATAAGATATCGATCATAAACTTGGAAGCAAGGGTTCCCATATATATCAACTGTTTCAGCAGGTAAGCCATTAGGCAACATCGTAGCGGCGTCGAGGGCACGTTCTATGGTTGTTTGGTTTACCATATGATACTTATCCACTACTGCATACCAGTAAAGAATAGTACTCCAAGAAGAGTTGGGCAATGCATCAATCATGCTTTGAAATGATTGGGGAGTAATAGTGCCAAAGCTTAAACCCATATAAGCAGTATCAAGGTCTGATGAAAAGTTAATATTATTTACCAGGCCACTAATTGTGGAAGCTAACGTTGTACTGTTTTGAGCTGAGGCAAAGTAAATTGGTCCTGCTAGACTGACGACAAATAAAAGAGTAAGCCCCAGTCCCAGAACAGGTTTTCTAATTTTATCTCCCCCGTCTCTACACGCTCAAGCTTTGAGCTAAACTCGGCTATTTACCTCTTTTCTAAATAGTTTAGATAGAACTATTGAAATAGCAAGTTTACCATTGCTTGCTGCCGAAGTTTAGGAATGTAGCTAGAAGTCTATGAAAGAAATAGTTATGCAAAATATATGCTCCATAGTTTCTGATTAAATCTAAAAAAATCTATAGTTGCTTACAAAAAAAAAGTTAAAAAACCTTTTTGAATAGCCACTTTTACCATAGTTTCTACTGTTTGCTTAGGCTGCTGTGTAAGCCTGAACGAAGAGCTCTAAGTCTAAGAAGTTTAGTTTTCCGTCATGGTTCAAATCGCATTCAGGATTAACTGGGCCGCCGCTATTTGCAGTTATGTATGCATCAGCAAAAAATACTACGTCTTTGAAGTTTACGACGCCAGTGTGGAGGAAGTCGTCTACTGGAGATATGGTTAGATTTGTGGTATTGCTGCTGGGGTTATTGTTTGAATCTCCGCTATAGTTTGCGGTTACAGTTATGTTGCCTGGTTTCGAGTCAGTATATGAAATTGAAGAAGTACCTGCAATTAATGAAGTTTGATTAGTGCTGGGATTGAAAGTGCCTGTTGTGCTGTTCGTGGACCAAGTTATTGTTCCTGTTGGGGAGGAACCGGTTACTGTTGCTGTAAATGTTATTGATGAATTAGCGTTGGTGGGATTAGGTGAAAATGTGATAGCGGTAGTTGTAGTTGTTAAACCGGGGTTTTGGGTTGGAGTAGGAGTGGGAACAGGCGTTGGAGAAGGTGTAGGTGCAGCTATTTGATTGTATATTGCGTTTTCTGTTGAGGCAACTACGTCGTGACTATTTCCAGCGCTATCTGGGTATGTTAAGTATGCTACTCCGACGTCGCTTGGTTGGAGGTTAAGGTTGCTTGTACCGGTTGTCAATACTTTGAATGTAATTGTTGTGGCAACGCCTGCGGTGTTTGTGCTTTCATCTGGTGCGCCGGATGGTACGATAATTGCAGATTCGGTGAAGGTTCCGCTTGCGTTAATTGCAATTGAGGTAACATCACTTGCGGTTGCTCCCCAGAATGATGGATCTTTTGTAGAACGGGCAGTTAGCTGAAGCACTGTTGGATTGTAGGTTAAGCTGTAACTTAAGCCGTTAATGCCTTGGGTTACAGAGGCAATGTCGTCGACGCGGATGTCTACGGTGAACGTTGAACCTACAGATAGGCCTGCGATAAGTGTTGTTGTAGTGGCACCTGGTACGCCATCAGGAACAACACTTACGATGGGCGTAGTGCCTTGGGCTTTAACGCTCGTAAGATGAATTGCCACGGAAAGAACGGATAGGCTGAGAATTAACAAGATAACAATCGATATTACTTTTTTGTTCATAAAAAGTTCTCCGATATATTAAGAATAGTGAGAGGGTATTTGATATTTATCGCTATAGAAAATGTAAATCGAATAGTTTTTGGTTTTTCTATTTAGTTCTTTATGGCGATATAATGTATAAATAGATATTTACTGGTATTTAGGGGAGAATTTGGAATGTTGCAGTTGTTTCAGGGCACAGTGGAATATTTTGGGCGCTAGCGCTAGTTGAATTGGTTAATAAACAGAGGTAGGCTGTTGCTTGACCGGTGAATGCCCAAGATGGGATAGTGATGGCGCTGTCTACTATGGTAATGTTTTGCAGTTGCTGGGGCGCTGCTACGTTGGCGGAGCCTATAGGTATTCCTGCGCTATCAAACAATGTTATGCTCAATTGTGTCCATTGCGAAGAAAGATACCTGTTGTCTATCGTTAGTTGGATCGGGATAGTTTGTGAGGTGTGGATTGTGGCAGGGATGTTGACGTTTTCGATTCCGCTTTGATAGTTGAAAGTGAAGTTGGTGAAATCGCTGACTATAACGTTTGAAATGTTAACGGCGGCTGTAATGGACCAGGTGCCCATATTGTATTGTGGCGCAGTGGGATCGGGGTTTGGAAGTCTGAAGGTGCTTGAAGCTATACCGCTTCCATTGGTTACTCCTTGCCGGACTAAAATAATTGTATTTTTTAAATTTAATATTGAGAAGTCTACATCTTGATCAGTTACTGGCGATCCATTGCTGTTTGTTAAATTGCCATAAATCTGAACAAGTTGGAGAGGCGCGTATAAACCGCTGCTTGTGCCAGGCCCAATTCCGCCTGTGTCTGTGAAAACATCAAGCATGGCTGATTTTGGACTAGAAAGGATATCGATTATAGCGCTTGTACTATTGGTGCTGGTGTAGCTTGGACTAGGAGACGCCTGAGTATCGTTTGCTGTTACTATTAGTATAACTCTAAAAGCGCCCAATGCTGAAGCATTAAACGTTGGGGTCACACCGGTTAAAGATGTTAATGTTGTTCCATTCAGATACTCAAGTCTCCATGCATAGCTGGTGATATTGCAAGTTTGCACGTCAAAACCTGGTTGTGACGAACTTGCATTCAATTGCACTGTTGTATTAAATACGAATGTTGACCCGTCAGTCGGGGTAAAACTAGCTGCGGGTCCATGGGGTGGGGCAGATGGCGAAGGACCATAAACTGCATTGACTATTGATGCAGCAACATTGTAGCTATTACCTGCATTATCAGGATAGTCCATGTACGCAATGCCAACATCGCTTGGCTTCAAGGCAATATTAGTTTTTCCTGTTGACAAAACTTGAAAGGTCAACGTTGTAGCTACACCTGAATTAGTTGTAGCTTCACCGGGATTCCCAGCATTAATTATGATTGCATTTTCTATAAAGCTGCCATTACCTTGAACAAGTGGATCAGTAATATCGCTGGCTGCAGATCCCCAAAAAGATGTTTGTTTAACTTTAAAGGCAGTCAATTTAAGCACAGTTGGATCGAAGGTCAGGTTGTAAGTTAAACCGCTAATACCTGGTTTCACAGAGCCAGTATTGTCCACTCGGACGTCGACAGTGAAAGTTGAGCCTACAACAACGGCAGGTATCTGTGTTGAATTAGATGTACCGCCCGCAACTCCATCGGGGACAACGCTAAGTATTGGCATAGTGCCACTGCCAGCGATAGTAGGATTTAAAGTCATGAAAATAACGGATAATCCGATTGCAAGAAGCAGGAGGATACAAATAGATTTTCTAAGTTTCATGCTTTGGCCTCGAAAGAATAGTTGATGTAGTGGCGAGAACAGTTTCGTCTTTGTTCTTCATCAGTTTTTTCCTCGCTGCTCGTTGACTATTGGGTTATTTGGAATGTGGCTGATTGTTCAGGGCAGTATGGGACTCCGCTTCCAATTGGGGGGTTTGTCAGGACATTAACATAAACTGTTGCTGTGCCTACAAATGCCCATGTGGGAATAGTGACTGTTGTTGAAACGTTTATGCTGGTTGAGATAATGATTGGGCTTGTTACGTAAGTGACTACGGGGACACTGTTAACGTCGCAGACTGTGAATGTGACGATTACTGATTGCGCTGAGTTATCAAGTCCTTGAATACCTGCAGTAATGTTCATCGGACATCCTCTCTGAACTGAACCTGGTACAGCTACTCCGTTTAAGTTGACTAGATTATTATAGTCAAAAGTAACTGTGTCAGTTACGACTACTTGAGATATATCTACGTTTGCAATTATTGACCAAATTCCAAAGTCTGGGGTTCCAGTATCAAGCCACGGAGTTCGATATTGCATGGAGGCGTATCCAGTGGAGTTTGTGAGCCCAGTCTCTACCGCCTCTATTGTGCCCTTGGGATCTAGAACTGTGAAGGCGACGTCTTTGTTAACTACTGGTGCGCCGTTGAAAGTAACATAGGCATACACTTGAACTAGTTGTTGTGGTCCAAATGGACCGCTGGAAACGTCATGTCCTATTCCGCCGTTATTTGTAAAGACGTCGATATTGGCTTGTTGCTGAGCTGGTTGACCTGGTTGAACGTTGATCCAAGTGCTTGCATAAGAAGTGTTCGTGTAGCTTGGGCTGGGATTTGGGTTGAGGTCGGGTGCTGTAACAATTAAGGTCACATTAAAGGAAACTGCTGTGTTAATTGTGAATGATACACCTGAACCGCTGTAAGCAGCAATTACTGAGCCGTTTTGATATTGCAGTAGCCACGCGTAATTCTGTATTGGGCATGTTTTTGAGTCAAATCCAGCTGTTGATTGACTCCCATCTAAGACGATTTGACTACCTTCTGCATAGGTTGTTCCATTTTGCAGGTTCATTACTGCTTGTGAGTTTGTGATTGTGCCAAGTACCGGAGTGGGGGTTGGTGTCGGTGTTGGGCTTGGAGTTGGAGTAGGACCGCCCGGAGTCGGGGTAGGATTTGTAGTTGTTGGTGTGGGGGTTGGGGATGTTGTTGCTCCGTATATGGCATTTACCGTGTTTGCAGCTATGTCATGGCTGACGCCTGCACTGTCTGGATATTCTAGGTATGTTACGCCAACGTCGCTTGGCTGTATGTTAAGGGTGGTTGAACCGGTTGTCAATACAGTAAAAGTTATTGTTGTGGCAACGCCGGGTGTGTTTGTGTTTTCGTTTGGTGCGCCAGACGGAACAATGATTGAGGATTCAGTGAAGGTACCTGCGGGTTTTTGAACAACGATTGCAGTCAGGTCGCCTGCTGCTGTTGCCCCCCAGAAGGATGTTTGTTTTGTGTGATATGTGCTAACTTGAAGGACGGTTGGGTCGTATAGAAGAGTGTAGCTAAGACCGTTAATACCTGGGGTTACTGAGCCGATGTTGTCAATGCGGATGTCAACAGTAAAGGTTGAACCTACAGCAACGGCAGGTATACCTGTTGAATTAGTGGTGGCTCCTGCAGCGCCATCGGGCACGACACTTATGACGGGTGATGTTGAGTCGGCGTTTGTTAGATGAAGTGTCATAGAAAGAACCGATAACCCAACAATAATCACTAAAATTGCACATAGTAAGCTTTTATGCTTCATTCAAGTCACCTATAAAGTCCAATAATGCCAGCTTGCAAAGCGCTGGAATACTTGATAACATGTAAAGCTCTCCCCTTTCGCAAGTTATGATCTGTTTGGTGCTTTTCTACTTTAACCAAATAGTGTATATATTTCTATATATTTTTCAACATTGAAATCGGCGAAAAAAAACTAATAATTGAGGTTTCTGGATTGAACAAAAAAATTAAAGAATGGTGGTTTTTCTGCGTTTGCTCAAAGTTATCAGTAGAGTCGATGCTGCAACTATGATCATAAAGAAAACAAATATCAGGCTTGTGGGAAATTCTGGCGCTTGAGTATTTTGCGTTGGTGAAGCTGTAGGCGAACTGGGTGTTGTTGTGTTTGAAGCTTTTGAGGATGTGGGCGTTGGACTTGTCAAGGAGCTTACTGTAGAAGCGGGTGATGGACTATTAGTTGGGCTTGTTGGTGGCCCTACGACGATGTTGGCATTTATTGCTGTGTCGTTTAATGGTGTTGGACTTCCTCCAGTTTGTGCGACTATTTGGCTTGTGTCGAATAGGGTTGTTGAATTAAAGATTATCTGAGAAGTTCCAAGTGACACGACTTTGAATGTGATTGTTGCAAGTACACCACTGCCGCTTGCCCCTGCAGTAGACATTATGACATCATCTATCTCAGGGATGTCGCCTAAAGCAAATGCCGCAGAAGAGTTTGAAGTCCAAACGAACGCAGTTTGCCCGGCTTGTTGCAAAAATGGACCCTCGGTGACGGCAACCGGCGTTAAGATTGCAGGATTAAAGTAAAGGTCATCTAAACTCCAAGCCCAAAGATTCTGGACATTACTTAAAGTAATGTTTACATCTATTTTGTTGCCTATCTTTGCTTGAGGAAAATTTTGTGTCGTTGAAGCAACGCCTATAGTCGGGATAGAACTTGCATGCGAAAAGTTGACTGCTACCAAGCTAGCCAGTGTGAATGCTATGAAAATTAAGGCTATAACTGTTTTTTTCATCATTAATATCTCTCCCTTTCTGGTCATACTGTTTTCGCGAAGCTATTCAGGATATCGAAAATAGTATATTTAGTTTTGCATAAACTATATATTTTTGTAATTGAAGACTAAAAAAATCAAAAATTGGGGCAGGTTCTTTTTCTTAGCCACATTGTTGCGCCTAATAAAACGGCGATAGTCAAAGCCACAAGAATTGCGGTGACTTCTGGCGGTATACTGGAAGTTCCAGTGTAAGGGTCAGAAGTCGCTGTTGGGGTTGAATCCGGAGGTGATGTTGCTGTTGTCGGAGATGAACTATCTGAGGTCGGTACAGACGTAGCAGAGTCGGCTGGCGGGGCTGTTACGCTTGCACCTTTTAGTAATTTTATCATTGTGGATGCTGTTCCGTTGAGACCTGTTACATCCATAACAGTTAAGGTTACATTATAAGTTGTGTCTAATGAAACTCCGCCCGTGTATGCATAAGTTAAGGTACCGTTGGTTGTTGTAATTGGAGTACTGCCTAATCCTAGATCCCAAATGTACTTCACTATTGCGCCGTTGTTGGCTTCATAACTACTTGTACCATCGAAAGTAAACTGCTGACCAACATGGACCGTTTGGTTGTCTGCAAGTCCTTCAATCTTTATTACTGCAACTGGTTTGGAGGAGCTTTGAACTGTGATTGTTACCGTTGAGTTACTGCTGCCATTCGAATCCGACAGAGTTAACGTCACGGGGTATATTCCCGGAGTAGTAAATGTGTAAGTTGGGCTTTGCCCAGTTAGCGTAACCGGTTTTCCTCCATCGGTAAAGGACCAAGTGTAATTTGAACCTGTACCTGATGAGAGTGATGCTGTCCCGTTAAATGTTACAGTAGACCCTGCGGTGACTATCTTGTTAGGACCCGCATTTGCTGACGGTGCTCCTCCTTGAGTGAATGAAACTGTTGCAGTTGCACTATCCGAAGTTGCAGTTATATTGTCTGGATTATTAGCAACTTTGCCTCCGCTGACGGGTCCAGTAAGGACTATATCGTTTAGAGATATCGTTGAAGATGAAGTTGTAGCTATTGCTTGGAAGTTCAATGTTACTAACACTCCGTTTCCACTAGAACCCGTTGTTCCGAAAACTACGTCAGTAATATCGGTAATTGTTCCATTTTTTGTTGGGGGAGTTGAAATGAAACTAGTGGTTGAACCCGATTGTGAAAGAAAATCACCTTCGGTTGGTGTTCCAACCAGGCTAAGGACTGTCGGATCCCATTGTAAATTGGCATCCCAAGCACCAAGATTCTGCACATTTGAAATTGTGATATTTACACTAAATTGTTGATTTACTTGGGTAACTGGTATCTGCGAGGGAGTAAAAGAAACAGTCGGAGTTTGGGTTTGACCTTGAGTCTGATTAGTAATAGGAAGAATAAAGGAAAATAAGGTAAGGATAACTATGGCGTAAGTTATCACTTTTTTCATTTTTGTTATGTGCTCCAATATACTATGTAGTCATGTACAAATGCAGTTAAGTCTGCGAAATTAATTTTTCCATCGCCATTCAGGTCAATGGCAGGATTGAATACGCCCGTATTGAAGTAAGCTATGTAATCTGCAACAAATATTGTCAGATCTGAAAAGTTTACTTTGCCATCACCGTTTAAGTCACCGTATTGTGCTACTTGGAATGTAGTGCTATATTGGTCTGGAATCCCGAGATAGTTTGCTGAAGTATCTACTGTGTATGTACCTACAGGTGCTTGTTTGGGTATTATGTATGTAAAGTTGTATAATCCATTTCCACTTTGTGTTGCGCTTGGTGTTCCAGTAAAGGCAGCACCGCCAGTTATGGTGAATTGGAATGTTTGTTCTAACCCGTATGGAATTCCGTCGTTGCTTGGCCAATTAGAATAGACATTAACATAAGCTGTTGCAACTCCGTAATGTGCGTCTGGATCGATGTTAAAGTTTGCCTGAACAAACGATGAGGAATAAGCCGCTACATTGACGGTTTGATAAGTCAACGCGATTGGCATACCTGCACTATCAAATATATTCAGTGTTAGCAGCATCGAAACGGTTGTCCCTGCATTGTTTATTACATGAGTATAGTAGTACGGGACTACTCCGTTATCAGCTGTCGGCATTGGGACACTTGTTTGCTGGTTGCCAGAAATGTCGCAAAGATAAGCTGCATCAATATATGCAGTAATGTTACTTGGGATCGCGGTCCCTGTTCTTATTGTTCTGATCACGGTTGGATTCCCATTGGGATCTTGAATTTGTAACCCCACTAAGCCGTCGCTTGGTCCTATGTGATAAACATAATTGTAATAGTCCATTCCTCCAGTTATATTTGCGATTGTGTATCGATCGTATGAACTGCTTAAACTGCTGGCTGAAAGAGTGAGTATCGGGGTAGCTTTTACTAATGTGAAAGTTGCTGCTGATAAAATCAGCAAACAACAAAGAACTGATATTATTATTTTTTTCAATGAACTCCCTTCCTACCGTGCTATTCTTCAGCATTGCTATTTAGTTTATCCAAAATAGTGTATTGAGACTTTATGAGATCTATATAGAACCAATTTTAGGACTTAATCGGAGCAAGAAGATGATAAAAGCATGTTAACTAGCAAATGCTGAAGAGGAGTTGAAAAAAAGCAGTTCATTATCATAGTTAATCGCAGGTTTTTATTATTCTAAAATAAGTTGAAAAAGATAAGCTATTTTCATTATAAAGAATATTATCATAAGTTAAGGCTTTATTATTTGAAAAATTAAGTGATGAGAAACTTCTGGAAAGATTTCTTATTCTTCCTTCATTTATATTTATGGTAAAATGTTGAAACTCTGATCCACCTCATTGCAGTAGGGTAAAGCGTTTTGAGAAGGGATTTGTGGGTTTCCGTTGAACAAGTTAAAATGCACCAGTGCAGTCCTGTTTTGAGCGTACGTTGGAATGGTCAAAGTTACACTTTGGATGTTTGCACCGCTGGGGAAAGCAAACCCGTATGTCTCTGACGAGATTATGGGAACATCGTTGCTGTCTGTTACCGTCCAGCTTAGGTAGTAGTTTTGCTGGATAAAAGAATTGCATTGGACGTTTACCGTGAAACTTGTCCGCTGTCCTGCAACAACATTAGCAGGCTGAGTTACAGAGAAAATGGTTAAAATGTAGTTGTATTGAAAAGAGAAGCAATCGCTTACTCTAACTTGTGCAATGTCTACAAAAGCCGTTACTGTGTAATTTCCAAAAGGCATAGATGTGTCGTTATACCGAGGAAGGCGGTAAGATGCAGAAGCGTATCCCTGACCATTTGAGTATGACACAAAAGTAGCGAAAATCGCCGATGGATTGCTCTGAGGGGTAATAACAAACGTTACAAGAGTATTTGGGACGGGAGCGCCATTGAATAAGATGAATGTTTGAAGATTTAATTGTTCTTGCGGAGCAAAAGTGTCAACGTATGAGCCAGTAGGAGAAGTGTTGTTGTATATTCCTTGGCTAGTTGGAAACTTTAGCGGATAAGTTGAATTGGCGGGGTTTGTGTTAACGATGTAGAGGTCAATTTGGGCACCTGCGCTGGTTAATTGTTGAGAAGCAGGGTCGAATTCCATTGAGGTGCTGTTTGTGTCGATGTAGTTTGGATCTGCTTGGTTACTTGCTGTAGTGACTGTTAGAGTTACACGGAACGAGATTGCCTGGTTGGGGGTTATGAACGTTATTGAGCTACCGCTTGAAGGAATTTGGAAGCCAAGTTGACCTTGCACACCCCAGAGATATGAGATTATTGGAAAGTTGGGTGTGTTTGGATTTGGGGTAACAACCGGTAATGAGTTACCAAAGTTGTCTATCAAAGTTGGGTCTCCTGCTGTCACGTTGATGTAACTATTTCCGTAGCTAATGACGTTGAAGGTCAATATGCATAGACTGCCGGATGTTTTTGTGGTGGTAGTATTTGACAGATATATGTCGCTGATGCCTTGTTTGATTGTGCCGTGAATATTGTCAACGGGAAGAGGATCAGCAGTATTGTCTATAGGGCCTGCAATGAATATTGTTGGGCTTCCATCGTAATAGCCTCCGATGTTTGTCAGGTAGTCGCCTTGAGTAACTGTTTCTAATTGAATTACATTTGGATTCCAGTTAACGCCGATATTCCAACCCCAAATTGGCTCAGCTGCCATGTTACTCATGTTAATGTCGACCGTGAAGGAATTTGCTAACGGATTAGTGCCTGGCGGAAATTCGACTGTTGAATTGCTTTTACCAATTTGATAGACGTTAATTGATGTATACGCTTGACCATACAAGGCGTTTATAGTCTGAGCGTTAGTTACGCTGGTACTTGTTCCATTCGCGTTTGGGTATGTTAGATAAGCAGCATTGGGCCCGCTTGGGCTTAAAGTAAGATTGCTTTGACCCAACGTTAAAATCTCGAAAGTCAAAGTTGCCATGACACCGGAACCGCCGCTTAAAGCACAATCCAATGGGTTGCTTAAGTCAAGTACTTTTAGACCGAAAGTAACGTTTCCAGCATTGTTGTTTGGCGCAATGTCGCCGGTATTTGATTGGTCAGGTAAGCAGGTTCCGTCAGCTGCTGAGATACAGCGGAGCACTGTTGGATTCCACGATAAAGTGAAACTTACTGAATTGATACCTGGAGAAATACTACCAGTATTGTCTATTCGGATATCTACGCTGAAGGTTGAACTGATAGGTTCGGGTGAAAGTGTTTTTACTTTAGTGGTTCCAGACTGTACAATGCTTAACACTGGCGAACTATTTTGCCCGTTGATAACACTCAGGGTCGCAAGAAAAGAGGTCAACAAAAGACCTAAAACAATTATTGTGTAAAGCGGACTTCCAACCTTCATAGTTTCCCCCTTCTATACCCAGAACAAATCTAAGATCTTCAGCGGCCCCAAAATTCCTAAACTGGTTCTTACTTTCCTCCAATTCTAAATGATAATTGGCGTGAAAATTATTTGACTTTAACCGAATTATAATATATACAACAATATAGAACTCTGGGCTTCACAAAAAGGACTTAGTTAACGATTCTATTAGTTTGGACATAAGAATGAATTGCTTCATCGATTGCCGGCGTTCTTATAATTGAGTATAGAAACGAATTAAAGATATGACAGTCGTTATCGTTACAAGATATTTCTTAAAAATAAAAAAAGAAAAAAAGTTGATATTTATTTGTTTGTTTTAGCTCGATGGGACTGTGCCGATTTGGAAGGTTGTTGTTGCTTCTGGGCAGTATGGCAGACCATTTGCTGTGGTATTTGGGTTAGCATTGAATAGGTCTACGTGTACTGTTGCAGTGCCTGCGAATGCGAATGATGGAATGGCTAATGTTGCGGTAGTGGTATAGGTTGAGGACATTGGAATTGAATCGGTGCCGCTTGAAGATGTGTAGACAACTGGTACGTTATTGGCGTCTGTTATTGTGTAAGTTATGAAGTATGGTTGAGCGTTAAAAGACCAGTCTAATATATTTGCAGTAACGGTGACAGAGTCTCTTCCTCTAGCTACTAACTGTGGGGCTGCGTTGATGCTGGTGAAGCTGAGTGTGTATTGGTAGTTGAACAGGAAAGCATCTGACACTATGTTTTGGGCGACATCTACTGTGGCGTTAACTTCGTATGTGCCGAATGGCATGACGGTGCTGTTGTAGTTTGGTAGACGGTATACTGCATATGCGTTTCCGTTTTGGTCAGTGTATGCTACGAAGGTTGCTATAACGTCAGTTGGATTGCCGTATTGTGTCACTATGAAAGTTACTAGTTTGTCTGCCACTGGTGCGCCGTTGAATTGGACGTTTGCACCAAGGTTCATGATTTGTTGTGGTGCATATGAGTCGACCCAGTCGATTGTGTTATAGGTTCCTAGACTAGTGTTGCCTTTGAGTGGGTATGCAGTTGTGGTTACGTTGTTGATGATGTAGAGGTCAATTTGTGGACCTGCGTTTGTTGGTGCGATTACTCCTGGAGTGAAGACGATTGTTGCGGTACCTGTATTGACATATGATGGGTCTGAGGCGTCTGGTGCGGTTGAGACTGTTAGTTGGATGGTGATGTTTCCGTTAGGTGCTGGAGCTGTTAGATTTATTACTGCTCCGGTTGCTGGTAGCCCGGTAACTGCTGGACCGCCTATTTGTGTCCATGAGTATGTTGTGATTGGTTGGTTTGGACTGTTTACATTTGGAATAACATCGAAGCCTGGTGTACTGCTAAGTCCAGATAGCTCGATTGGTGAACCTAATTGGTAGTTTGTCGGATTGCTGCCGGTGTTTTGATTTGTGATGACTGCTGTTGGTCCGTGTGCTGCTGGTGGTGGATTGGTAACGTATTGTGCATTGTTGAGGACGGCGCTTTGGCTGTTGCCTAGGTTGTCGATCAAGGTTGGGATGCCTGCTGATAAGCTGATGGTGCTGTTTGCATAGTTTATGACTTCGAAGGTTAAGTTGAATAGTGTGCCTGCTGGTGCGTTGGTTGTTTGGTTTGACAGGTAAACGTCGCTGACTCCTTGTAGGATTGTTCCGTGGACGTTGTCAATTGTGCCTGCAACGAAAATTGTGCTGCTTCCTGCATAGAGACCTGGAGCTGAGTTTAGGTATGTTCCTTCAGTGATTGTTTCTAGTTGGAGGACTGCTGGATTCCAGGCAACGTTTACGTTGTATCCCCATATGGGCTCTGCTAATCCGTTGGTGATGTTGCAGTCAAGGGTGAAGGTGCTGCCTATTGGGCTGCTGTTTGCTGGTAGGGTAACGACTGTGTTGGTTGTGCCGTGTTGGTATAAACCTATGGAAGTGGTTTGAAGATTGTATATTGCGTTTTCTGGAGTTGCTACTACGTCGTGGCTGTTTCCGCTTGCGTCTGGGTATGTTAAGTATGCTACGCCGACGTCGCTTGGGGCGAAGTTTAGGTTGCTTGAGCCGGTTGTCAATACTTTAAAGGTAATTGTTGTGGCAATGCCTGCGGTGTTTGTGCTTTCAGATGGTGCGCCAGATGGTACGATGATCGATGATTCGGTGAATATCCCGCTTCCGGTGGTGACGATTGCGGTAACATCAGATGCTGCTGCTCCCCAGAATGATGGATCTTTTGTAGAACGGGCGGTTAGCTGAAGTACTGCTGGATTGTAGGTTAAGGAATAACTTAAGCCGTTAATGCCCTGGGTTACAGAGGCAATGTTGTCGACGCGGATATCTACAGTGAACGTTGAGCCAACTGCTAGGCCTGCGATAACTGTTGTTGTAGTGGCACCTGGTGCGCCATCAGGAACAACACTTAGCACGGGCGTGCTTATGGCTTTAACGCTCGGCAAGGCTACGAACAGCATTGGCACGACCATAAAAAGTACAAGTGCCAGAGCTATTATTGATTTGGGTTTAAAGTTTATTTTCATTATTTAGTTCTCCTTTCATTAGTTTGATTTCCCAAAAAAAAGGGAAGAAATTAGGGGACGTATGTTGTGAAGTATGCTATGTATGTTGAGACGAACAGCTTTAGGTCGCTGAAGTTGATGTGGCCGTCTGCATTCATGTCTGCGTATGGGTTGTATGTGCCTGAGTTGTAGTAGCCAACGTATGCGGAAACGAAGTATGTTAGGTCGCGGAAGTTAACTTTGCCATCTGGGAAAACCTGGGTCTGACCTGGAAGTGGAGTGTGTGCGCCTAATGCGCCGTTAATAACTTGTCCGCCTGCCATGTCGTCACGGTCAAGTTCGATGTATGCTTGGTCATTGACAAAGTCGCTTGTGCTGCTGTTGGTGGTGCCTGCTTCTTTCATGTATGCAATCCATACTCCGGTTTCTAGAAGTGGACCTGTTGATGGGATTGTGCTTGGTGTTACTTCCCAGAGCCATCTCCATGCGTAGTATTGACCTGTTGCTGCAGTGTCTTTGTAGTTTGAGAGTGCATAGATTACGTTGTCTCTTGTTGGTGAAACTGGTGTGCCCCAAGTTGGTGGGTTTGAAACTGCAATAGTTGAGCTTGGAAGATTTGCGATGTTGTATGAGATGCTGAGACCGATCATGCCGCCGTAAACTTGGAGGTATCCTAAAGATATGAAGCCGATGAAGTTGGCTCCGTTGTGGACTGCATTGTATACGTCAATGTTTGCGGTGCAAAGTTGGTATGATGCCATGTTTTGTGAGGCATCAACTACGCTGTTGGTTTTGTGTTCAAATTGGAAGTTGTTTGGTACTGCAAAGTAGTTGTTGAAGCAGTCAAAAGTTCCTGAAGTTGGGTCTCTAACTGCGCGGTTGATGCTTCCGGAAAGTTCAGCGCTTGTGATGCCTGTGGTTGGAATGTTTTCGCGGGTGAAGAAGTCATTCCATGTGACGAATGCTGCTCCTCCGACTGATGGAGATTGTGCGAAAATGTCTGCGACTTGCTGTGTGGTTAAGCTTGATGGGAACCAGCTCATGTCAGGGCTCATAACGATTGCGACACTGTCGATACCGACAGCCCAAAGCTGCATAGAGGTCAAATTCGTCCATTCAGTGCCTTCGTTTGGTGGTCTTGACATTTCTCCAATGTCGGCGGTGCCCCCATATATGGCAGGGATTGCTGTTCCACTGCCTTGGCCTGCAAGGCTAACTGGAGTGTTGACTGTATCGGCACCCCAGCTTGGGTTTAATGAAACCAGGTTATTCCAGTAGGATTGCCATTGATTAGCTTCTTCGGCAGCGATTGGAGCAACCGTGCTTGATCCTGCAATAGTCAATGTATTAGAGTTGACTAATTGGCCGGATGTGAACGGTTGACCGGAGGCGTGAGCGATTGCGACATATACAGAAAGTGATAGCAGAGCTAACAATAACATAGATACTATTGTTTTTTGCTTATTGTTCAATTTGTTGTTCTCCTTTCTCGATTCTTTCGAACGATTACTCGTTCAGGAGAATAACTCTGCGTCAAGTGGTTATCTAGCTTCCCGATGTAATTTATGGTAACCAATTTAGCCTATTGCTTTATGTTAACAGTAAATAGTGACTGAATAGTTTGTCATTAGACTATAGATAATAAATAGAAAAGCGTTATGTCGCGTGGTTCTCCATTTTCCCTGGTGCAGGGAGAAAGGAGAAAGCAGGGACCGATGGATAGGAACGTAAAGGAAACCATTATCAAAGCGATCTTGCTCGCTTGCGCATGTTTTTCAGTCATCATAATATTCTCTATTATTGGTTATACGTTATGGGGAGGAGCCCCAGTCATAGAAGACATCATTTTTCATGGATCAGGCGCAATCTTGAACCCGATATATGGAGGCAATACAAATGAACTTGCAGACGCAATGTACACAACGATGATTGTTGCCGCGGGGGGGACAGCTTTGGCGATAGCTGTTGGCCTTCCCATAGCAATCTATATGGCAGAATTTTCTGACATGAGGCTGCGCAACTTAACGAAAACGTCGTTGGAAGTCTTAGATGGCTTTCCTTCGATAGTTATCGGAATTGCAGGAGCCTACACATTATTATGGGCAATAAATAACAAGTATTCGCTTGATGTTCTCTTATCAAAGATGGGCGCACCCGATATCTCAGGTGGAGGCTGCATTTTTTTTGCATGGATAATTCTTTTCATAATGTCTTTCCCCATAGTTGCCACCATCTCGGAAGACAGCCTAAGAGCGGTTTCTCAAGATTTAAGAGAAGCAGCCCTGGGGATTGGCGCCACAAGATGGCAAACCACAACAAAAGTTTTGCTGCCTGTTGCGTGGCCAAGAGTCTTAGCTTCGATATTGTTGTCGTTTGCTGCGGCTATGGGTGAAACCGTAGCTATTCAATTCGTACTAGGCAACAATTTTGCCTATATACACAGCCCTTTTAACTTACTTAATCCGTTAATTCCAAGCGCAACTCTTTCCATGGTCTTAAATTCAAGGTATAAGAGTGCGTTGGATTCGACTGGTACCACACCAACTACAGCTTATGCAGAAGCATTTATTCTCTTTATAATGATAGGGCTGGTGAACATTTTGGTCAGAGGCATTTCTTCTAGACAAAAGATGGCCTCTAAGGAGGATTAGATGAAATGAAGTTTATGTTAATGACTAAGATGTTGAATTTCTTCAAGAAGAAAAAGAAAAGAAACTTGGTTACCGGCAGCCTTCTTTTGGTATCCGCTATTTTCGCTGGTTTACCTGGTTTAGTTAATTTAGTTAAAGGGTTTCAAATCTTAGACTATTCAAACGTATATTTCATCAACATCGCCATACAATTAGTGATTTTTTCCTTCATACTTATGCTTCCAAGTCTTGTTCTAGTCTTTACATCATATCTTATCTGGGAGCGACATTCCCTGGGCTGGAAACTATCATTCGTTGTTTCCGCTTTTTCGCTGTTAATTGCAATTGCTATTCCCTCTAGCCTGTATTTTACTTTGCCAATTGTTCTTTTGAGTTTCACAGCGGCGATCCTTGAAAGTCGTTTGCTAAGAGGCAGCGAAAAAACGAGGGATTCACCAGTAACGATAGAGAATTTGGTAAAGTTTGCTTTGCGGCTTTCAGTGATTATTGGCATTTCTATCTTGTTCTTATTGGTAATATTCATAGTGGTTATGGCATTACCATTCCTTTCCACACAACTATTCACTTCATCGAACTTTATTCCCAGTCGATTAACTTCAGAACCTCAAAGCATACCACTTTTTAGGCCTGTTGGCGGCGTGCTTACATCGACTACTGGATCTCTTGCTGCAGTGGGGATCTGTGAATTAGTAGCAATCCCCCTTGGAGTTGGAGCTGCAATTTATCTTGCCGAATACTCCAAACAAAGCAAACTAACCAGCATAATCCGTTTTTTCATAGAAACTTTGGCTGGAGCACCATCGGTAATCGTTGCTCTGATTGGGTATTCTATTTTTGTTGTTACCTTAGGGTGGGGAGTGTCAGTGTATGGGGCTGCTATAGCTCTATCGTTTATGGCTCTCCCGTGGAACATTAGAATCGCAGAAGAGTCGCTTAGATCGGTGCCGAAAGCATACAAAGATGGAGCTTTCGCATTAGGTGCAACGCGATGGCAAACAGCCAGACACATAAGTCTCTACGCGGGTCTACCAGGAATAATAACGGGCATTTTATTGGGCATTGGAGCAGTTGTTGGTGAAACTTTAGTTTTGCTGTTGGGATTCTCTTACGGAGCCAGCTATTTTTTCGCTTACCCAATTAAGTCTCTTTTTCAGCTACACGGCGGATTTCCGTCATTACCAGTCACAATCTATAGCATCGCAAGTACAGATAACGCTCTATTCGGAACTTCAAACCCATACAGTGTCGGGTTAAGATACAGTTTAGCATTATCCGGCGGATTTGTTCTTATCGTGATTTACCTAGCGCTTTGCATCGGAGCTTTATTGCTTAGAAACAGCTTGAACAAAAAAATCAGAGGATTCTAGAATAAGAAAAAGCAAATGTCGCTTCAAAAAGAGGAATACCTTTGATATATGCATAAAGCAGAAGCCTAATCACCAGTTAGAATCGATGCTTTTGGCCGCGACTTATACGGAAATTTTAGGTGTTACTACATAGACTATGGTTTTTAAATAGAAAACCATTATCTTAATAGTACTGCTTTTTGAGACTCTTACAGGGAGAAAAGAGCTGGGGGGTACCCATGAATACCAAGCTACTTAATGATAACTTAGCTGGGAAAGTGTACGCCATTTCAGCTTCACCTTCAAGATTCGCCAGAATAATCCGTTCTGCATACCACGAACACTCAAAAAGAAACTGTTCAAAAAATATAGGCACAAGTTAATCAAACATACCAAGACCAGAAATAAAGTTTAGCACTATCGATCAGGAATATGACAAAACCTCTGGGTCAATGGGAACAAAACATGAGGAAACAACAAGAATCAAAAATTAACAAAGTTGTAAACGTTCTCTTAATTCTACTTCTATCATTAGTCATTATTCAAACAATTCACCTAACTTATGCCCAAAGTACTGGCAGTTCAAGCAACCCATGGGCACTAAGCCTTAATCTAGAAAACAGTCAAAATGTTGCAAGCACAACCTTCGCTCCCTTTGACCAAGTTCAACTAAACGCAACGGTTACCTATGCCAACGCGTCTCAACCAGATGTTTTAGTCTACTTTAATGTCACCGGTCCATCAAATTCAGCCAACCCAACCTCTATCACCAGAATCGAAACAACCAATCCAAGCGGTGAAGCAGGCTTTTTGTTTAGGCTCCCAACGATTGGCCAAAATGGAACCTCGCCAATAGGTATGTGGCAGGCAACTGCAACTATACAGACAATCAGCGGTCCCATGAAACAGAGCGTCGTCTTTACAACGCAATGGAGTATGGTTATTTCATCCATTAATCTGGTTAACTCGCAGGGGCAAAACCAAACCGTGTTCTCGCCCGGCGACAACGTTACTGCCCAAGCAGGTATCGTCAATCAAGGTCAAACGCAAGCAGCTAACGTTGTATTTTACATAATAGGGCCAAATGGCCAAATAATTAGTCAAACCCAAATTACAAACAATACAATTCCAAGTTCAAACTCAACTGAAGTGCAATCTTCACTTCAAATCCCAAGTAACGCATCGACGGGGCAAGCATCATTTAATGTTGCTGCTTATGGAGCCAACTACAACAGCACGTATATCCCCATTGCGCAACCAGCGGGAGTATATTTCACAATTTCCACCAACTCAACCACGACTCCTACAGCTTCTCCTACACCTAACCCTCATCCTACTCCTCCGCCTTTTCTGGAAAACTCTGTTAGCCTCTTCTCTTGGCTTCTTGTAGCTACAGGCCTATTCACATTCACATTACTTTACATGTTCTTAAAGCGAAAACCGATGAATATGGGACCCCAAATGCCTACCATGCCAGTAATCAAGGCAGGCGGAGCAGTCGCGGCAACGCAGTCGACGCTAGACCAGCAACCAACCACGCCAACAATGCCAACTAATGTTTCCGCGCCGATATCAACGCAAGCCACTATGGCAACAGTACCCATCATTTTTGAACAAGGGCAAAGCCAACCAAACACTAACACAGAGCAAGCAAACAATCCATCTGAAGAAACAAGCACAACCCAAAATCCATCAACTGCCATAGCGGAACATTTAAGAAAAATTTCAGAGCAAGGAAAGAGAATTCAAGACATAGAGTCAACCCTTGAACTTGAAAAACAGCAACTCGCCAAAGAAGTAGCGGCACTTAACAAGATAGTTGAAGATCAGGAAAAGGCAATGATGAGCTACTTTAACTCGATTAAACAGACAATTGCAGATTTGACACCTAATGCAAAAAACAAGCCGCCAACAGACACTACTGCACAACAGAAAAATGACGATCAACAACCAAAAGAAAATGAAAACTAATTAACACCTTCTATCCCAAACAAGAAATGGAAAGGGACAAAATAAAACTTCAAATTAACTGAAGTTAGCCACCAAAAAGAAATCTATAAACACACAAAGAAAACGTACTAAACAAAAACTTGAAGGGAAATCGATGGGGAAAAAAACCAGAAAAACAAGAAAAACCAGAAAAATCTTCAAGATAGTCCTTGCAGTCCTTTTAGCTATCGTTATTTTTACTGTAGTGGGCTTAAGCGTAGTATTTCTTGATGTGGCAGCGTACACGGCAACAGGCACTCATTCAATTGGCCCTACAAGTTACCCTGCAGGCGGAGGACCGGGAAATGCCTTGATCGTTTATGATCCAGGTGTAAGTGGGGCTCCAAAAGGAATTGCTAACGATATGGCAAGTAATCTTGCGGCGCAAGGCTACTACGTGGATATAGCAGGCATTAAGAGTTCAACAGCCACCGGTAATATGTCTCAATACCAAGTCATAATCGTCGGAGGCCCTATTTACGGCGGAACCGCAGCAAGCTCAGTCCAAGCTTACCTGAGCAACCTTAAACCCGCAAGCGGCACATTAATTGGGGTTTACGGAGTCGGCAGCTTTAACACATCAAACGATAAAATAGCGCCTTTGCCCAAGGGCAGCAATTTAACAGTCCAAGAAACCCTGAAGATAAACACAAGCCAAAATGCAGCAACAGTAAGCTCCGAATTCGTAAACAAACTGATCAGCTAAAAAACCCTCTGACCGTTTTTTTAAGTTACACTACAGAAAACCTGTTTGCATGAATAAAATCTAATATACGGCAGCTACAATATCGTGGTAAACTGAAAATGAATAAGAAAGCAATCCTGATTGTTGTTGCAGTCTTCTTAGTAGTTGCATTCATAGGTATTGTTTTCGTCGAGTTTGCTTTCAATCAACAAAAAATTGAAGCTTCTAATGTTAAATTAGGTTATGGTGCTTCATCTGATACTTACATATTTTACACAGTAACCAACAAATATACTTCTTCTTTAACAAGCGTTGAAGCTTCAATCAATGGAGCAGATTATGGTTCAATGTCAACTCAGCTTTCGCCTGGCCAAACAGAAAACGCCTTATTTGATCTCCACGACGTAGTTTTATCCCAAGCCGAAAATTACGCGGTCAAGTTGACCTTCAATTTTGCTGATGGAAAAAGCCAAGACATCACTCAATCCCTAGCAGGACCAACTCCGGCAACTGGGCCAACGCCAACGGTTGAGCCTTCAGCAACCCCAGCATCAACTTCCACAAACACCCCGACCCCCTCAGAAAGTTTAGTAATTATTGGAGTAACTGCCAATAGTAATAGTTCCACAATCATGATTTATGCGTACTCAGCTTCTCATATGGATGTTGTAATAAGTAGTGCAATTGTTAAAGAACAAAATGGAACCGTAGTGGGTACTGACAACGCGGTTTCCCAAACGCTCCCAGCAAGCGGAAAATACACAACAATCACCATACCTGCCATCAGCACTTTGCAAGCAAGCAGCATCTACAGTGTTACCCTAGTTACGTCTGACGGCAACAGCTTTGTTTCACCCAGCTTCATGTACAGTTAAATTCTTGTGGAAAATAAAGTCAACCGGCAAGTTTTCTTAACCAACATTTTGTTAACAAGAGATTTTTGTCGTTCAAAAGAGCCACATATTTCCAGTTCAAACTACAATCAACGATTGATAGAATAGTGAAAAAACAGTTCCCTTAAGATTGGGCTGAAAATGCTTCGTAGTCTTGCACGAAGATTTCTAAGTCATGGAAGTTGATTTTTCCATTATGATTCAGGTCATACGCTGGATTAAAAACGCCGTTTTGGTTAAAGTTAATGTAAGCATATATGAATAATTCGAGGTCATGGAAATTGACTTTACTGTCAAAGTTAAAATCTATTGGATAGTACACGGCCAGTAAACCCGTCCCTTGGACGCTGGAATATTGGGCGTTAACTGTCCAGTTTCCAAGGTTTTCAGAAGTATAAGTGTTCCCAGACCATGAGCCTCCAGCGGCAGCGTCAATGCTAAAAACAGTTGAATTCGTGACGTCCCAGCTGTTTTGATAAAAGTCAAGAGCTGTTGCACTAAAGGACTGTGAAACTCCAGCATTTAAATTAGTTGCATTTGGTGAAACCGCTAAACTATAGATATCGCTATGTGAAACTGTTAGGGACGCCTGGTCAGATATGCCTCCCAAGAGGGCTGTTACTTGCCAGGTACCGGCTTTGGCAGAGGTGAATAAGTTGCCTAACCATGAACCTTGGGCACCTGAACTAATATTGAAAACTGTTGAATTTGTTGCATCCCAAGCGTTGCCGTAATAGTCTGTGGCTGAAACATTGTAAGATACGCTGGATCCCGCTGTTAGATTCGCATTGGCTGGAGTTAGGTTCATGGTGACGGGTGAACCGTGGTTTACAGTTAATGTTGCCAGGTCTGCAAAGTCTCCCAGAGAGGCTGTTATGGTCCAGATTCCTGCCTTCGCAGAATTGTAAATGTTGCTGTTCCAGGAGCCGCCAGCTTGATTGTTGATGCCAAAGTTTGCTTGACTTGTTACGTCCCAGCTGTTGTTATAATTGTCAAGGGCGACTGCATTGTAAGTTTGGCTTTGACCTGCAGTAATTGTTTGGTTTTGTGGAGTAATCGCAATGGTTTCGGCTGAGCCGTGAGTTACGTTTAGCTGGCTTGTGGCAAATAGAGAACTTCCTAAAGAGGCGTTAACTATCCAGTTGCCGGCTTTAGCTGTAGAGTATGTGCTTTCTGACCAAGAACCTTGAGCGATGCTGGTTATGCTCCAATTTACATAAGAGGTAACATCAAGATTGCCGCCGCTTGAATCATAAGCGGTTGCGTCGTAAGTAATTGAGTCTCCGGCTGTGGCTGACGTGGCAGATGGCGTTACAACCACGGTGGAGAAGTTANNAGTTATGGATATAGAAGTTTACGGTTTGATAGGAGACGGACCCATTTGTTTGGTCTTCAAGTACTACTATTCCACTTGCTAAGCCCACAAAGGCCCAGCTCGGCAAGGGGTCGCTGATTACTTGAAGGTTAGTTTCTTCTCCTGGATTTACTGAAAAACTCGGTGAAGTAAATGCTCCGAGTGGTACACTTAAATTGTCTTGCAGAGTGATTATTAACTGTTCATTTGCTATCTGCACTCCATTGTTTTGAACGGTTACGTTAAATCCTACTGCATCGGCGCCTCTGCGGAAAAAGAAGCAGCTTTGGCCGGTGCTATCTACTGTGTGAACATTAACAATATTGACTGAAGAGTCATCAGCTCTGACGGTTGATGGGCAGCTGCAGGCTGTTGCGGACAACACTATCACAATTAAGAAGAATGTGAATATTTTGGTAGCACGCAACATAGTTTTAATTATGTGGTTATTCTTGCCTTAAGATTGATTCTTCATATATTATATACCACTCCAGAGTAAAACATAGCTTACATCAATTATAGAGACACTACAAGCCTAGTTTCACCATTTTATCGCCAATAAACCTCAAAAACCGGCTGCTTCATTCAATTAAAAAATCAGCCAGAGCCCTTTACTTTGTAACAACAATCCGACATTCACCCATCGCCAGAAAAAAACTAGCTTTTCACATAAAACTTGCCGCTAAACCTTTTTCAAAACTTCCAGCTGACACAGATCCAGAATCTTTTCTTGACTTTTTATGTCTTTCTGCGTCTTTTAACGCCTTTTTATGTCTTTTTACGCCCTTTAACGCCTTTTAACGCCTCCATATGAGACCAAAACAAACGCCAAACCAAAAAAGCAAACCAAAACAAGCATTTCACTGAGATAGGGGAGGGCCCTACTTTTTACAACAGAAAACACTTGTAAAAAAGCTCTATTAAAGCATTCTTCTCCACACGGAAAATCGTGGCTCAAGCTGCCGACATCTACGAAATGAAGCGATTTAAACGTCAAACGACTAAAACAATAAACAAAAGATATTAGGTCAAGCCAGCATTTTCAAGGGAGAGTGGGGGAAAACGTGAGGTCTAGAAAAATAGAAATAATAATTTTCTTGTCTTTGCTCCTAGTTCTTACAGGCGCAAACCTTGTACGTGCCCAATCTGCCTTAAGCCAAAATCAAGCCTCAGTCGCGATCTCCTGGTCGGAGACAGAATATTACCCGGGCGCTTACGGGCAAGCTAGCATAACTATCATTAGCAATTGTTCGCAAAACATTGAAGTCAGCATGANNCTTACTTTGAGAATACCTTCAATTCCTCAATAATTCTTCCAAGCTACGGCAGTTACACCTTTAGTCCAGTCATATTCTACATTCCACCTCAAGAAACCCTCGGTCCACAAACCTACTATATCCATTTTGAAGGATCAGAACAAGGACAAACACCAGAAAGTATGTCGTGGGACTCTCAAACATTTACGCTGCAACTATATCCACAGTATCAAATAGAATACACCAATTTGCTACCTCAAGTAACAAGCAAAATGGTTGAAGAACAACAAACTAATTACCAAAGTTCCCAAGCTAAATCGTTGCTTCAAAACGGAACAGACCAATATAATCAAGCGACATCATTAGCGAATCAAAGCCAGTGGCAAACAGCACTGGAACACTTGCAGAACGCCCAAAACTATTTCGATAATGCCTCATCAAATGAACAAACATACGTTTCTCAACAAAACCTGCTAAAAGGAATTATCGTTGCTATTCCAGTTGCAGTGATTGTTTCAGTGGCAATAGTAATCGTTATAGTTATCAGAAAAAGGAAAAACATGCAGCAATCAATACCAAATAGATTAACTCTAAACGAGAAGGCACTTCGTAAGAAAATAGAGAAAAACAAAGATTTTAAAACAAAAAAAGAAAGATTATGTTTTTTTAATGAGGGCTTTGATTTATTGTTCCGAAGGCAAACCTGCCTGTCAAAGATCCTGTGCTTATGAGTAAAATACTCACTATAAATATCGATAATACTTTTTTGAATTTCTTCAATTCGCCTTTCTCCAGTTTTGCTCATTGAATCTAAGAGTATAAGACATTTCTCCTCATAGAAAATAGGCATCTAACAGGATAAACTCAAAACTATTTAGAATTCAAGTCAAATATGATTAAAAAATTGTTTCACAACATCATCCAAAAAAAGCAACTTCATGCCCCAATATTAATGTTTTAACGCCTTTCTTTATGTTGTTCTATATTATTACGTTGTTGAATTAGTTGCAATTAGGTAATAAGCGATAAAAATTTCGAGATCTCTAAAGTTTATTTTCCCGTCATGATTAAGATCATAAGTCTGATTGCATAAACCGCTTTGTTGATATTGAACATAACCTTGTTCAAAGCATTTAATGTCATCAAAATTCACCGCTCCATCTCTGTTGAGGTCTGCGGGAGATACGAGTTGATTAGAGTTTAAGACTATATTGAAGCTGAATGAATGCACATTTGGACTGAGATTTTTGCTTACGTATAATGTTAGAACAGCGCTCAATGTCTCGTTGGATAATATTGCGGCTCCAGAGCGGTCTATGGTTAAATTAAAATACTGTGAAAAATCAGTTGACAGTACATTTCCATTTTTGTCTTTACACACAAGGTTTGTTATTGAGGGTTCGGCAATCGCGTAGGCTGAATTGCCGTTATTTTTTAGAAAAAAGTTTTGCGTTATTGATGTGTTTAGCGTTATTGCGCCCCAACTGATGCTTGTGAGTGGCACATTGCAAGAAGAGTCAGAAAAGACGGAAACGTCGTTTGTTGACGTAATCGTTGTCGCTGAGGCTTCTGAGTGATTAATTCTTATTTGGAAGATCAAAGCGGTTAACACTAATACAATTATTATTAGTGTCAAGCCGTGTCTTCTTTTCTGTGCCAGTGCCCCTCTCTCCCTCTTGCCTCACGGCATAGCGGGGCATGAAGGTACAAAATGCTTTTCTCAATAGTTAATATTGACAAAAATAGACTATAGCTTCTATTTAGAAAACCACGTTTTTCTTCAAAAACAAGTACCGCGGTATTAAGTATTTGAAACCTCAGCGAAGTCCCAACAGAAGAAGGCAGCAATCAAGGCGGCATCTTTTTTATTCGTTTTGATTATCCAGTTGAAGACTCGGCGTAATTGATGTTAATTGAGGGATATTACAATCCTTGCCTTTTCAGGTTTTTTACTCTGTCAAAATGAAGATCGGTGGAGACCATACAATCTGCTTTTTCAATAATCGCAGTCGCAGCGTGAAATGCATCTCTCGGATCAAGTCGAAATTCTTCAATTATTTGCAATGCCATATAAGCGATCTCCCTGTTGGCGGCAACGATCTCCAGATTTGGGAACGAAAGCAAAGCTTTTCCCGCTTCCAATGCTTTTTCGATCCCTCTATTCCTCTTAACTGCCCAAAATACTTCATCTATTGTTAGGACTGAAGTCATTGCTTTTTCTTCACCCCGTTGAATTTTCTGAAGAATAGCCTCGGCCTTGTCCCCATAACTCTCCGTGTTTAGAATTGAAAACACAAAAATGTTTGCATCTAAGTAGAGCATCTGCGAGCGCGCTCTTCCATTTCTTCTTCGTAATTTGCGTCCGAATCTATTTTCGATACTGAGTTACCGCTTCTGGCTATGCTTCGAAACACAGCCACAGCATCAAGAAACGGTTTTTTCAAGATTAATCTGTCGTCTTCCAAAATGAATTCCACTTTGTTTCCTGGTTCAATTTGGAGAGCTTTACGCATGGCCCGCGGAATAACCACTTGCCCTTTAGGACCGACCTTCATTTCCTCCTTTAACAACATTCTCACCTTAAGTCATACAAAAGTATAACCATGATTTATACTTTACCACCGATGGATTGCACCGAAGAAGGCAACAACTAAGGCAACATCTTTTCATTCGAGACGCAAATCCAATTTCTCAAACATTTTTAAACATTTTATAACAGACTACAACTTTTTTCAACTTTTTTCAACGCAACCTGCAAGCATTTCAACCTAAACCAAAAAAACAAACCAAAAAATCAAAATCAGAATTCGCAGCCAAAAAACAAGCAAACACACCCTAAAACGCTCAAAAACCATGGAAACAAGTATAGAACCACGGCTTCTCCTATATAGTTACCAAAGATTACGAAGGCATCGCTTAATTGCTGCAAAGACACAACACATTATTGGGGAAAAGAAGCGTGCAAGAAATCAACTGTATACCTTTAACCTTCACCTGTCCAGGCTGCAAAGAAAAATTCGAGTTCGACCGTGTCGGCGAATACCAACTTGTCCCCTGCCCCGTCTGCGGAATTGACCTCATAACAATAAAAAAAGAACGCAAACTGCAGCTGCAACCCTTCGAATTCGACACAAGCGGATCAGCCCTACTGGTTGAATTAACCGAGGTGACCACCGTTGAAAGTTAAATGCGTAGGCTGCGAAAAAAAATTCAACATTTACCCAGAAAACTTTTCAAACTACGAAATAGTATTCTGCCCAGTCTGCGGTCTAGACCATCAAGTCATCAAAAAAACCAGCCACGTTATCGTCAAACAATTCCAATGCGCCTAAAAAATCATCATCATTTCTAATTTTTTGGATTTTATTTTACTAAGATCTAAAGCAAGTTTTTAACGTTCAAAGCTTTACCTTTTTGTATGCAGCAAGAAACTGAAGTAAAAATTTTAGAGATAAACAGAAAACAGATCGAGGAAAAACTCGTCAGTCTCGGCGCCAAAAAAGTTTTAGACAGCGACATCCGAACCCTATTCTTTGACTTTAAGGACGGCACAATCGTAAAGGCAAAAAACCTTTTACGGTTAAGACAAGAAGAAAACAGAGCAGAGTTAACTTTCAAGAAAGTCACCTTCAACCAAACCACCAAGCAGGCTGAAGAATATAATGTTGAAGTTTCAGACGTGGAAACAATGCAGAAAATCTTGGAAAACCTCGGTCTCCAAGAAACCGAAAATATGCTTAAACACCGAATCAGCTACAAAATAGACAATGCCCGTTTTGACATAGACCGGTATCTGGGCAAATACAGTTTTATCCCAGAGTTCATGGAGATAGAAGCCGAAAACGCGGATGAAATCCACAAAATAGCGGGGCAATTAGGATTCAAAAATGAAGAGTGCCTTCCATGGTCAACTAACGATTTGATCCGACACTATTCGTCCAAAAAAGATTCAAAGAAAGACTAAAGATTTATCGCTTAACTGGTTGTTTTTTGCTTGGGCGTGGCTTAGCAACTTTTGGCGCCGGTTTAAGATTAACTGGTGCTTTCTTGCTGGCATTCCATGGAGGACATTCATTGTGCTCCTTCTGAAAGCTGTTGAGGAGTTCTTGCTGTTTTGTTTTCGGATTTTGATCAAGCATCCAGCTGATGGTTACTTTTTCTATGAATCCGTCACCTAGCAGTTTTGTGTGAATTCTCCTGGTTGTTTTTCCACCGAAACCTGCTAAGTAGCCGCCAAAGACTTTTTTGTTTAGTTTTTTTGTTTTTCCAATGTACAGTATGTCTGAGGCTGCTGCTTTTCCGGTGAGTGTGCTGTCGGCTAGGACCAAAATACCGGCTTTATTGAGTGGCAAACTGGAGAATTGAAGCCCTTTTAGAGGAACGAAGTCTGCAAAGCCGTTTTCTTTGAGAGTAAGCGAATCCATGACTTTTAAGCAAGTTAAGTGTGCAATTTAACTGTTGCCATATACCCTATATGCCACTATATAGTCTATTTTCGGAGCCCTTAATGGCAACATACAATCCCAATAGAACAAAGGAGAGCTGCTCGCATAGTTAAAAAAGTTGATCTTTTTGAATATGAAAGCTTTTCAGTTCGCAGGGCAAAATGTGTTGAAGCTTTAGAATTGCCAAGGAAGCACGACCGCTGAGTAGAAACATCTCTTCCAAAGGATTTGTATTTTTAGATTACTTGATAAGGCACGAATATAAGTTATTTTTATTAACTGGTAACCAAGCCGTAAGATTGAAAACCCATAAGGGGATAGAAACTCTTGTCAACTTCGAACA
>PLSP01000107.1 GCA_003165195.1 Candidatus Bathyarchaeota archaeon
GTCAAGCAATTTAAAGTTTGTCATGGTTTAAATCTGCCACGTTAGGTTGTTCCCATTTCCCAAGTTGAAAGGTACTTCTTCTGTTCCTCTGTAAGCTCATCAATTTTCACACCCATCGACTTCAGCTTAAGCTCAGCGACCTTTTCATCGAGTTCTTTGGGCACAAGATATACTTTAGGTTGCATCTTTGGTGATTTAGCAATATATTCGGAGCTTAACGCTTGGTCTGAAAACGACATGTCCATAACTTCGGAGGGGTGTCCTTCAGCGGCCGCAAGGTTTACTAGTCTGCCCTCTGCTAGCAAATATAATTTTCTGCCATCGCTAAGCGTGTACTCCTCCATATTTGGTCGAATGGTTCGTTTGCCTTTAGAAAGTGACACTAAGTCAGGGATGCTGATTTCAACGTTGAAGTGACCGCTATTACACATTATAGCACCATCCTTCATCTTCGCCATGTGCTCCTTGCGGATAACGTTTAGGTCGCCAGTTGCTGTCACGAAAATGTCTCCCAACGATGCAGCTTCAGACATTGGCATTACTCTCAAGCCGTTCATGGCTGCTTCTAATGCACGAGTCGGCTGCACCTCTGTGACTATAACGTTTGCACCCATTCCTTGCGCCCTCATTGCTATACCTCGGCTGCACCACCCGTAGCCTCCTACGACAAAGTTTTTGCCTGCGATCAAAACTGAAGTTGCTCTCAAAATGCCATCCATAGTGCTTTGTCCTGTTCCATAGCGGTTGTCAAACAGGTATTTTGTGTAAGCGTCGTTTACGGCTACGATCGGGTACTTTAAGCTGCCATCTTTTTCCATGGCTCTTAAACGAATGACACCTGTGGTTGTCTCTTCAGTCCCACCTTTAAGGTCTTTTATTTGAGCTTGCCGTTTGCTGTGCAATGTGCCGACTAAGTCTGCACCGTCATCAAGTGTTATGGACGGCTTGAAATCCAAGACCTTGTCAATGCACTGGTAATATTCTTCTGTGTTTTGTCCTCTCCAAGCAAAAACATTAATGCCGTCATCTGCGAGTGCAGCAGCAACATCGTCCTGTGTTGAAAGGGGATTAGAGCCGCATAATACGACTTTGGCACCTCCAGCTGTTAATGTGCCAACTAAGACTGCCGTTTCTTTTGTTACGTGGAGGCACGCGGCTAATGTTAAGCCTTTGAGTGGTTTTTCTTTTTGGAATCTATTTTTGATTAAATTTAACACGGGCATGTGTTTTGATGCCCATTCAATTTGTAAGTGTCCTTGGGGTGCTAAGCTTTTGTCTTTAACTTGAGATTGCTCCATTAATGTTCCCTCTTTTTAGAAAGAATGCTCAGTCTACCTATTTAGAATTTGCTTCTCTACCCTGTGTGTGGAAAAGTGGTAGTTAGCAAACAAGCGGAAAAAGTTTAATTAACGTCTGGAGTTAGCTAACACTTGTAGAGGTTGTATGAGTGAAGGAACATTTTGGCAAATTCGTGGAAGTAAATCTGGGACCCAAAACTCTACTAATCACTTGCGGGTTGCCTGGAACCTGGAAAACTGAAACTTCTGAGGAAATCTCAAGAATCAAGGGATATCCTATTCTTAGAAGCGACGTGATACGTTTGGAAGTACTCAAAAACGAGGATGTCTTCGACTCAAAAGTCGCTGGAAACATGAATAAACGCCTCTCCGTCTACGATGAGGTTTTCCGGCGGGCGGATGAAATGGCTAAGAAAAATGTCCAAGGCATCATTTTGGATGCAACGTTTGTTACTCAGGAACTCCGTAGGCGGGCAGCGGAGATTGCAGCAAAAAACGGGTTTACCTTTGTTATTTTACAGACAAGTTGCCCCCAAGAAGTATCCGTCGCCAGAATTGAGAGAAGAACCAAAGAAAAATATGAATCAAACGCCTTAACCGTTGATGCCTACCTAGCTAACAAAGCCAAGTTTGAGCCAGTCGACATAAAAGACATAAAAGAAAGAAACCCAAAACTCGAAATTACACATTTAACCGTTGACACATGTCACGACAACCCAAAAGACTGGTACATTATAGGAGAGGAAAAGAAGTAACATCCATAATAGATTTACATATTCACTCTAAAGCTTCCGACGGCAAATTTTCCATCCCAGAAATTTTCAAAGAAGCAAAAACTCGAAAAATTGGCTTCATGGCAATTACCGACCATGACTCGATAAGTTGCCAAAACGAAGCAACTGCCAGCGCGAAAAAAGAGTCAATCAGATATATAACGGGTGTAGAGCTAAACGTAACTTTTACTCACCCAAAACACCATGAGGGCAAGCCAGTTTCACTTGACTTCTTGGGTTATCAATTCGACGTCGGTAACGAGGCGATTCAAAAAAAGCTGCAAACAATGTCAAAGTTTCGAGAAGAAAGAGCTTTAAAAATCCTCTACAACCTAAATGAGGAATTCAGAAAGCAGGGATTTGCCATGTTAACTAAGGATGATTTGAGGCAGATTGAAGAGTCGGTTGACGGCACCATAGGCAGACCACACATCGCAGATTACCTGGTAAAGAAACACATAGTTAAAACACGTCAAGAAGCCTTTGATAAATACCTTGTAAAATGCGACGTCCCTAAGTATCCACTCTACCTTGAAGAAGCTTCAAAACTTATCCGAGATGCAGGAGGAAAACTGGTTCTAGCGCACCCAAACGACCCTCACGGAACCTCACTTGAAGTTTTAACAAAAGTTCTGCCAGAGCAAACTCAAATAATTGAGGAAAAAATGTTGCCTCTTATCGATGGGGTTGAGTGTTGGCATTCCAGAAATACGCCTGAAACAACAAGTCACTACACAGCGTTCGCTAAGAAGTACGGGTTGCTAATGACGGGCGGAAGTGACTGCCACCAAAAACCAATCTTGATGGGCACTGTGCAAATCCCGGATTGGGTAACTGACCAGTTTGCGTAGGCACTAGAGGCCTTCCGCGTATTGGACCGCTAGTTTGAAGTATGCTTGTGCCTCTTTGGCTGCTGCATTCTTTTCCTCGCTGCTTATGTTTGGGTCATCTAGTTTGAAGCTTATTACTTTACCTCGAACGTAAGCGCGGTAGCACTTGTAGAAGGGAAGGAGCGCTGCTATTTCTTTGTCTTTTGAGTAAGAAACGTATTGTTCGATGAAGTGAGTTGCTAGGTCGGGTCGTTGTTGATAATCAAGGTCCATTGCTAAAAACGCCACGTCAGAGGCTACGTCAGAGTATCTGAAACGATCGTTGAATTCAATAGCATCAAAAATGCAGATTGGTTCAGTAATGAAAATGTTGCCAGAGTGCATGTCTCCGTGGCAATCACGGATTTTGCCGTTTCGTATTCTACCTTCAAAAAGGCTTTCGCTTTTTTCCATGAAAGAGTTAATTTTGGTCTGAAGAAATTTGAATTGTTTTTCTGGAATTGTTTGGTTAATGTACTTTTCGGTTTGAGAAAAGTTCTCATCCCAGTTTGTCTTAACTATTCTGATTGTGCCGTATTCGTTGATTGCACTGCTTGTCTGTGCTTTAGCGTGGAACCCTGACACTGTTTTTGCTAGTTCATCAATCGTTTTATTGTCTACTTTGCCCTCTTTGATGAGCTGAGTCATGATTTTTTCCTGAGGCAGCCGCTTCATTTTCAGAGCGTACTCAACCGTCTCACCCTTTCCCTTAACCTTAAGAGCATCTGCCATATTGATAGGCACAACTTCCAAATACACTTCAGGGCAGAGCCGCCTGTTGAGTTCCAACTCTTTCTCACAGAAAAACCGTCTCTTGTTTAAGGTTGAAAAGTCAAGAAAACCAAAATTCACTGCCTTTTTGACCTTGTAAACAAACCGTTCAGTCAAGAATACAAAAGATATGTGAGTTTGAATGAGCTCTATTTTCCTGGAGTTTTCAGGGTAAGCTTGGGAAGTTAGTAACGCTTCAACAATTTTTTTTTGGTTTTCCATGATTCTTCCACCTTAAAGTGCATAGAGTTGTTTGCATGCGACCCAATAAAGCTAAAGGTTGAACTTTTTTGGTTCAAGACATATATCGGTTTTTGACTCAAACTTTATAGGTCAAGCTATCGAGTCAATTCAAGGGGAGACAATGGTAACAAACACGTTAGCAGAACTTAAAAAAGCACTCATAGAAAGCGGCTACCCTGCCGAGATAGCGGAAGAAATAATTAAAATGTATGCTTAGCTGCTTTGGAACTTTTTTAAGAAGCCTAAAACTTCATCAGCTTGGGCTTTTGAGATATGCTTGTTCTGGTACAGCGAATTAACAAGTTCAGACACCTTGGCCAAAGCATGAAGTCTGTAGCCCAGTTTCTCAAGGTTCTCTTTGCCGCCTTGCTCTCGGTTGACAACAACCAGGAGGTGTTTAACGTTGCCACCTAGCTCCTGCAGAGGCTTAATGCCCTCAACCTTTGATATACCCTCACTTATAACGTCGTCGAAAAACAGGATATTATCGCCACTTGCAACGTCAGCGCCCGCGATTCTTCCTGTAACACCATAGGCTTTCTCCTCTTTCCTGACAATTACACAGGGCAAGTCAAGTTTGACAGCAATGCTGGGCACAATCAACGCACCTTTAAGCTCTATAGAAGCTAACTTGTCAATTCTATCTGTAACCATTATGCGCCTGATAGAGTCGGATGCGATATCAGTGATTACGCTTAATTGTTTGGGCTCGGAAAGCAGGCGGGCAAGGTCAATGTAATAGGGGCTGATCGCTCCGGACTTGATTTTGAAGCGTCCAAACTTTAAGCAGCTAGAAAAGTAAAGCGCGTTTGCAACTTTGTCGATAACATCTGTCATATGCATTATCCCTCCATTTGAATGCAAACAAGCAAATTTAACCCTTTATGAAACAAAGGGCAGAGGTTAAACTACCAAGTCCGCCATGTCTACACTTCGTTCATAAATCTGTCTGAATAAAGACACGGCAGCCAAAATCTGAGGCATCAAATCCACAGAAGCCTCTTTTGCCACTTCTTCAATCCTATTTGAAGTTTCATCTACTTTGCACCTTAGGTTCCGAACGGCCTCAGCTAAAGAAATGTTTTTGGTCACAAATGACTTCAATGCTTGCTCGTGGGCTTCATAGCAGCTACCCTGCAGATCAAGCAGCAGCTTCTGCAGTTCCCCTGAGAATTTTAGACCATTGAGCGTCAAAGTTTTTGAAGCAACCTGCACACAGGCATCGCCAATACCCTCGATAAGGCTTGCAGCCAAACGGTAGTCTAAACATTCAATCGATGTAATTCCAAGCTTATCACTTAAACGAGGATTTTGAATAATTGTTCTTAGAATTCTAACCAAAAGAAAATATAACTTGTTGCTCTCAGCATCTCTTTCAATTACGTTCTTTGCTAGCTCAACATCCCCAGTCATGAATGAGGCTGCGGCATCACGAACCATGCCAGCTACAATTGCATAGATTCGCTGCAATATTTTTTCAGGAATAAAGCCCGAAGGTTGTTGCATCAGGGTTTGCAACGAAATCTTGGAGCTGGTTTCTTCAACAATCTCTAAGCCAGCCAGCGAACTAGCAGTGGATTTGACTATTTTTCGGGTGCTGGAGTCAATGCGGTCTTTAGCCTCGATATTAATGTAGTCGTAACCGAGAAGGTAGCGACCTATAATCTCACGGCTCAAATAAGGTCCAACAGCTAAAGAGGTAGTTTTTGCAGGCGGCTCAGCAGTGTATTCAGCATCAATTAAAAGTTTACCATCGCTCGTTTCATCTAAGCTTACTAAAGCGCCTTTTTTTAGACCATTTTTCCTAGCCCAATCTCTAGTCAAGCAAACAAAAAAAGTGCCTGTTGGCGTTTGTTGAACCTTCCGCAGTTCACCCAATTATAACACACCTCTAATAGTATAACTTATCATAATTATGTACCAATTATATAAACCGAATTTAGGTTTGAATAATTAGTAGTAAACTATTGCCCGGCCCTTCCTAAATTTGAACTGCTGCCTTCACTACAAAAGTTACCCTTGAAAGGAAAAACAGTAAATAAACCAAAAACATAAGAGCGTAAGCATTAAAATGCATCCAACCATTGGCTAGCGAATAAATAAATGACCGAAAAAATAAAATTGCAAAAAGCGATTGAAGCAACAATCGCAGCAGGATATCAACTAAACAGCGAAGCCTTCGAATTCTTAAGTCAAAACTCAGAAACCACCGACCCAGTAGGAATAATGAACTTGGCATTCCAAAAACTGGCAGAGCTACAAGATAAACCGTTTTTTATTGAAAAGAATTTCTTGGAAACACTGATACAGCAGTTAGTTGTTCCTCCTCAAAGGACCCCACCTGCGCCTCAGGCTCTGCAGCAACAACAGGTCATCATCAAACAGCAGATTATTGACGCACCCATAGAAGGGCAAACAAGCACATTTGAAAATATCTTTTACCCTTATGCTAAGTCGATAAACTCAGAACTAATAATTCTTGATGACTCCACAGGCAAACTTACTTCTAACGGAACACTTGACGAATACGTAGAATACTTCCAAGATAGGTTCAAGCGTATTGAAAGATTGCTTAGACAAAGAATGGACGTTAAAGCGGCAACACCTATAATAGAAGCGCTCAAATCGCAGCCTAAAACCAAGCTTAAAATAATCTGCATGATCTCAGAGAAGAGAGAATCTAAAAACCAGATGATCTTGTCTGTGGAGGACTTGCAAGGAAGCGCCACAGTTCTTGTTCCTCATAAAGCGCCTGATGAGGTAAAGAAAAAAGCGCTTCAGCTCTTGCCAGATCAAGTTGTTTGTTTGGCGGTAATAAAAACACGAACCAACCTCTTCCTAGCTGAAGACATTATCTTCCCCGAGATTGGCAAGAAACAAATCCAAAGAGCCCAAGAACCAGTTTACGCTGTATTAACATCTGACCTACATATCGGAAGTACAAAATTTGAAAAAGAAGCATTCAAACGGTTCATTCTATGGCTCCGGGGCAAGTACGGAAACGAGAAAATGCAGGAAATAGCAGGTCGAGTCAAATACCTTCTAATCGCTGGAGACATCGTAGACGGCGTTGGCGTTTACCCAGGTCAAGCTAAAGAACTAACTATACGCGACGTACACAAACAATATAATTTTGCAGCAAAATATTTGGAGAAGATACCCAGCTACATCGAAATAGTAATTTCACCAGGCAACCATGATGCCGCACGAAAGGCACTTCCGCAACCAGCTATACCTGAAGATTACCTCGTAGGTATTCGGGGCAGAAAAAATATTCACTCAGTCGGCAGCCCTTGCCTTCTTAGTTTACATGGCGTTGAAATTTTAATGTATCATGGTATAAGCTTGAACGACTTAATTGGCGTAGTACCAGGAATGGATCATGACCACCCTGAAAAGGCAATGAGACTTCTTATGCAGGGTCGCCATTTGGCACCTGTTTACGGGGGGAAAACCATGCTGTCACCTGAAAGTCGGGATTACTTAGTTGTCGACAGAGTCCCTGATATTTTCCACGCAGGTCATATTCATGTTTTAGGCTACTGCAACTACCGCGGCATGCTTGTTGTAAACTCCGGTGGCTGGCAACAGCAGACAGACTACATGGAAAAACTAGGTTTGGTTCCTACTCCGGGAAAGGTCCCAGTAGTGAATCTGCAAACACTAGAGACTACAGTTCTGTCTTTTCTCTAGCGCAGCAGTCTTAGTTAGTATCTGCTGAGCCTTTTCGGGTAACCTGAGGAACATACTTAATTAATTCACCGAATCGACCGTCGTCAGCAAAAACGTCACGGATGAAGCTCCGACTTATTTCAAGCCTTATTTTCTTAGTTCTACCGTACCTCCCCATACTCACAACCTTCGCGTTAACAAGCCCCATGGAATCTAACTCGTTAATCAAAGTGCCTAATCGGCGTTGAGTCAAAAGACCCGCACCAAATTCTCCGCACAACTCATGGTAGACATCGTATATTTCACCCGTGGTGGCGTTAGCTTTGTTTAAATGGTAGACGCTTAGCAGCACCAGTTTCGAGTGCAGGGTAAGGTTTTTGAGGGCTTCAGTCACCCGGTTATGCTCTATGTGTTTTTCTGCCTGACGTACATGCTCTTCAGTTATGATTTTGGCGCCTTGTCGTTCAGCAACTTCTCCGGCAACACGAAGTAAGTCCAGAGCTCGCCTAGCGTCTCCGTGTTCCGCTGCAGCTAACGCTGAACAAATGCTTAGCGCCGAATCAGATAGCGTACCTTCCCGAAAAGAAAGCTTTGAGCGTTCAAACAGAATATTTCGAAGTTCCCTTGCATCATATGGTCTGAAAACAAGTTCTTCCTCGCTTAGAGAACTAAAAACGCGAGGATCTAGAAATTCCTTCAGTCGAAGGTCATTTGATATACCAATTATTGAGACCTTGCTTTTTTGGAGTGTTTCATTGATTCTCGTTAACTCGTACATGAAGGCGTCTCCTCGGTCCTTAATTAAAGCGTCAATCTCATCAAGCACAACAATAAAAAGCACTCGAGAGGACTCTAATCCTGTTCGGAACCTATCAAAGACTTCACCAACGGATAATCCGGTGAAAGGAATTGTCATGCCTAAGCTTTGGCTTAAGCTTGCGAAAACTCGGTATTCAGAACCAGTCATTCGGCAGTTGATGTAGCAGAATTTTATTTGTGCACCATATTCTTTGGCTTTTGATTCTAAATGGCTCAAAACGTACTTTGTAACTGCTGTTTTTCCTGTTCCAGTTTGACCATAGATAAATATATTTGAGCACCTTGCATTTTTAAGAACTGGAGCTACTGTTTCTCCAAGTAGCTTTATCTGCTCTTCTCGGTGAGGCAGCTTTTCAGGAATATAATCATGTCTTAAAACTTCTCTATCCTTAAACAACTTGACCCCATTAACGAAACTTTCGAACACGTCGTCTAACACGTTTTGATTTGCCATTTTACCTTCTCCCTGATTCTTTGAGGTAGCACCTTTATTTCGTATGGAGAAGATAAAGGATTTAGTACAAAAAAATGGTCTCAGTGCACAATAATCCTAAAAAACAATGATAACACTGGATAACAATTCGCTGCGAACACACACCCCAAAGTTTCTACTGGAAAAAAAGCTGTTTGCAAAGAAATAACATTATATCTATATTTACTAACTATACTCTCGTGAATAAATAGATAAATTATATATTAATTGTTATTATCAAAGTTTTTAGATGAATTTCTTACAAATTTTTTTTGTAATTTTCTCCAAGTTCTATTTCTTCTTAAAGGTTCGACTGGAAACAAAGGGGTGGCGGGGTCATTGTTTTTCTATGACAAAATCCATTAATTCGGCCAGTAAATTCATCTGTTCCCATCAAACTTTAATTTCATATTTTTTTTCTACCAAGTTATCCAATTTTTTGATCTAGAAACCAAAGTTGAAGTTCACAAAACTGTGAATACATGTGAAATAGCAGCAAATTTGCCGCTTAATTACCTCTCTTTTCAGAGATATTATCTTCTTTATGTCTTTTCGCAGTGAACAAGGCACCCCTACACTTCTACTGGAAAAGCAAAACCAGCAATCAATTGTTATTCTTCAGCTATTCCGATTTCATGTGAAGCCAGTTATAGCAAACAAGATGCAAGTCATTCCTTATTTTAATAACTAAGCTGTATTTTGCTTTTTTTAGATTGGACCGTTTCACCATAACAGCTATAAGCTGTGAAGCGTAAGGATGTGAACTAACCCTTAGGTGCACTAAATGCCAGCTCGAAAAATGCGTGTGGAGCTGCAAGATAGCGATGGAAATCGATACACTATTGCTTTCGAAGGGCAAATCACCCGTGACAAAGCTCTGCGGCTCTTGGATCTTGTTGAATTGCTAGGGGGTGTGCCAAGCGAGGGTCCAACTTTGAATTCAGCAGCTTCCTTGCCTAATCGTGTTTTGTCCCGTTTGGAAAAAGTTCAGTTGGTCATTCAGAAGAGTTTTCCTCTGATTTGGTTTTCATCCAAAGATATTCAATCAGTTTATGAGCAGGAACTTAAAGAACCAGTTAGTTTAAGCACTGTTTCCACTTATCTTTCAAGAATGACGACGAAGGGGCTACTTCTTAGAACTGGTACAGGAAACAATCTAAAGTATAAGTCAGCTTCCAATATTCCTCAGGCAGTCATAAGACAAACAATAAAATAGTTGAACTTTAAGCCAAGCAGGCGCAGTTAATTTGCCGGGGCTGGTTCCTGTTTCTTTAACAGCTTTTCCATTTCTTTTTTAATGGTGTAATTAAATGGTATTTTTCCCACTTCCCTCTCCAAGTAGCCTTCTTCATAGAGTTTTTTCATTAACCTGGCTGTGTGTTCCCTGCTTAGGTGTACTCGATCTTTAATTTCCGGAGCGGTTTTCGGACCCTCAGTTGACAACATTTCCAAAACAGCGATCTCAGTATCAGTTAAGGAAGCCATTGCTTTGTCGCGTTTAATCGGTATGACTGGCATGGCTAGTTCGATTCTAGCTTCTGGCATTGCGCTGAATTTCTGGATTTGCTCTTCGAATCCCTCTATCTTTACCTTTATTGTTTCCTGCGAGGCTTCGATGTCTTTTATTTTTGTTTCTAGGCCTGTTAACCCTGAGAGGAGGCTGGTGCCACTTTGTGTAACGGCTTGGGAGATTGTACTGATTTGCTTTTCTATCGGCGCCATCCTCTTCTCAACAGCATCTATCTTCTTTGAGCTTGTGTCTGCCTTGCCAAAATTTGCCTCTATTTTGAAAGCGATTGCATCGATTTTTTCCGCTTCCCGATTTAGTTCCCGGTTGAAACTTAGCACGATATCCTCTACAACGCTCTTAGCCTTCTCATACTCTTTTTGTGCCTTCCGAACTTGTCGATAGTATTCTGCTGAAGCTATCGCAGTTACGGCCAGTAAAAAGGCTAAGACTATTGTGAGAAAATCAATCGTGACTTTTTACCTCTGTGATTCCCGTGTGATTTAATCAGTTGCATCACATATCACACTTATCCATGGACTTTTTAAATTTTGTGGTGACGAAATCACATATTAAGCATGATATCACAGGTCACACCACTTCGAGTGCCTCCTCCTTGCCCGCCATTATCTTTAAAAAACCTATATTTGAGCTTATTTTGGTGAATAGGGCGTTGAATAAGTACGTTTATTAACGGTTTAGCACATTGCTTTAATCGGTAAAAATCGCTCATTTGCACTGTGATTTGTGACGTCACAAATGCTCTTCTGATGGGCTAGAAAGCCGTTTTAGGCTCGTTTCTAGCTCCTTGCGTATGATTTCTATCACTTTTAGATGGTCTTTTAGTTCCTCTTCCTTGTTTGGTACATCCTTGTGTGCCTCCACATAATCGTGCAGTTTATTGGCTATTTCGAGGTACGGGTCAAGAGTTGTGCTGTCAAACACTCCTAAATATCCTAAAAGGAGCACTGTGTAGATGGATTTAATTACGTTTTCTTTGGACTGTTTTAGCGTCCTGTTGAAGGCACCGCGGCTTATTTTCGCCTTAGTTAACCTTAAACTGGCTTTTTCATCGTATTTAAGTTGTTTACCAGCTATATTCTCAGCCAAAATGTCAATTAGCAAGGTTTCAAGCTGTGTTTTACTTAATTGGCTGTTTTTAGCCAGAACTTGAACAATGGGGTCGCTTAATGCCCCTGTTAGCCAGATTTGAACCTCGTCTTTAAGCTTCAAAGTTTACCTTTTCCCGTATGCCTAAATGAATACACTTTTGTATACTGGGGTCACATTTTTAAAGTTTAACCAAGCGACAAAGTCTTCTTGCAAGCGATTAATTCCTGCTTAAAACATTGTTAAACTTAAAAATAACCAAAATATCACCTTATTTTAGGCTTTAGGGGAATTATCATTAAGTTGACATATTAACGTCAACAATTTTGATCCTTTTGTAATGTCCTATAGTCGCTTTTAACAGAAAATGCGTATTTTTGCCAGCCGTTTTTTTAAGTTTTCCGGTGTTTTAATCGGAATCCTGCGTGGGAACTATCACTTTTAGAGGTGTGTTCCCATCTTTCAACTTGCCTTTTCTCAACTATTATTCATGGGGTGCCGAAAGAAATATGCCGTGATGTCACCTTTCAAGCTTTAATCACACGATGATTTACCATTAAAAGCTTGATATCACAGCACCGTGACGAGATTGTGATGCATTTGTGACTATCTTGTGATTTCTTATTACCGTTTATAGAAGCTCTGAATACTCTTTTAGCCTGTCAAATAGTTCGGGACGCAGATCTCTGAGCGTCGGTATGAAGGTTTCGGCCGTTCTAAGGTCACCAAAGTCTACCTCGCAGACCACGAAGTCTTCTTCATCATACTTTGCCTTGGCAATTACATCCCCGGTTGGGCTCACCAATCGGCTTCCTCCCCAAAACTGCAAGCCATCCTGCACCCCAGCAAGGTTCACGTAGGCAAGGTATGCTGTATTTTCTATTGCCCTAGCGCATGTTAAAGTTTCAAAGTAGCTTCTACGGACCGCTGGCGATGCTGAAATGCAAACAATTAACTGTGCACCTTTCAACCGTGTAAGCCTGATCACTTCTGGAAAGAAGATGTCATAACAGATGCATAATCCGACGTTACCCAACTCGGTTTGAAACGCGGCTGTCTGGTAGCCAGGGCGGAAATACCTTTTCTCTTCAAAAACGCTGTGAGTGGGAAGGTACATTTTTCGGTATTTCCCGATTAACCCTTTAGGTCCCACAAAAACAGCGGTGTTAAACAAAGTGGCTTGGGTCTTCTCGCTTAGTTCAGGCATCCCAAAAATAAGGTGCATCCCTGTCTTCTTCGCTAAAACCTCAGCCCTCTCGACCGTTGGACCGGGGATTGATTCTGCTAACTCGTAACATTGGTCATGAACTACATAGCCAGTTAGGGACATTTCTGGGAAAATGGCGAGCTGTGCTCCTTGCTCTTTAGCTTTAACTGTTAACTGCTCGATTTTCTGGAAGTTTGTTTCTTTGTCTTCTCTTTTGCTGCTTATTTGGGCAAGAGCAACTTTTATTTTGCTTTCCATAGATTTCCACTTTTAGTAGTTGTGTCGGGGAAGCCTAAAATCTATTCCTACGGTTCTGTAACCTATTTTAGGTGCAATCGGCATCCTCCGCTTGTGCTCGTTTGCAAGCCATCTCTTCTTAACCTTATCAACAATGGAGTTTTCAACGGCAAGTTGGCTAGCAATATCTTTAGTAGTCATGAACCGCTCAAGTCCATAGAGAATAAGGTCTAATATCTCGTATTTGATGCCAAGTTCATTCTCTGCCATTTGGGCAGGCCAAAGCGCAGGCGTAGACGGCTTCAACGCAAGTTCTTTTGGGATGCCCATGTGTAGGGATAGTTTGCGCACCTGAGTTTTGTACAAATCCAGAATTGGTGTGATGTCAGCTGCGGCATCTCCCCACTTGGTGAAGTACCCCATCATTGTTTCAGACTTATCGGAGCTTCCGCAAACTATCCTGTTAAGTTTGTTAGCATAGTAGTACATGTAGATCATTCGGGTTCTTGCTTTGATATTGCCTTTGCAGAGCCTGTCTTCTGCGTCAAACACTGGGATGCCGCCGTAGAAGCAGTCGAGAACGTTGGTCATGTCGCAGATTTGCGTTTTCAAGTTAAACAAAACAGCAACCGATTGGGCGTCGTCAATGTCTTTTTGGTTGAAGTTCTCTTTCTCTGGAAGCATGAGCGCTAATACGTTTTCTCCGCCGATTGCACGACTTGCGAGTGCTGCTATTGTTGCGCTGTCGATTCCTCCAGACAAGCCTAGCACGATGCCTTTTGCTCCAGCGTTTTCAACGTACTCTTTGATGAAGCGGCGAATTCTTTTTTCAGTTTCAGACAAATCCATGTCTAGGACAGAAGGCGTTAATTTCACTAACTCACTCAGCTTCATTATTGTTGGTTTGTAGGCAAGTATTTAAGGACAAGCATAAATATTAATGAACAATACCATCGGTTTGGAAGGTTGTTATATGGGGCGAAGAAGGAAAAAAGTAGTTCATATTCCTAAGAAACGTTTGCCAAAATTCTTCTCTTGCCCAAGATGCGGAAAAGAAACCGTTAAAGTTGAAATTACTCGAGAAGATGGTGGCCACGCAGTTGCACAATGCAGCAGCTGCGGTCTCAAAGAAGAATTTACTCTTAAACCCGCTCAGGGCGAAGTTGACGTTTATTGTATGCTTACAGACCGCGTTTACGGCTCTGTTAAGCGAACACCTATAACCAACGTGAAAAAAGAGTAATCGAAGGATAAGGTCATATGCTAGGGGTCGTCGAGAAATACCTACTTGATAAGATAAAATCCGAAGGTACTATCCATTTAACACTTATTGACCCCGAGAAAGTGTCTGCACAACAAGCTGCAACTATAGCTGGGACTTCTCAGGAAAGCGGAACTGCCGCTATTATGATTGGAGGCTCAACCTTTGCGTCTCAAACACGACTTGATGAGGTTGTTAAAGCCATCAAATCTCGTGTCAAGATTCCCACAATACTTTTCCCAAACAATGAGAAAGCGGGAATAAGCCGTCACGCAGACGCAATCTGGTTTATGTCGCTCTTGAATTCAACAGACCCTTATTTTCTAGTGGGCGCCCAAGTACTTGGTGCTCCACTCGTTAAGAAGTACGGTTTAGAACCTCTCCCAATGGGTTACATAATTGTCGGCGAAGGCGGTGCAGCAGGTAGAGTGGGAAAAGCCAAAACTGTCCCCTATACTAAACCTGAGCTCGCAGCTGCACATGCTCTTGCTGGACAATATCTCGGAATGCGTTTCATTTATTTGGAAGGAGGTTCTGGAACAGCAACCCCCGTGCCTCCGCAAATGATTCGAGAAGTTAAAAAACTGCTTGAAGTGCCTCTTATTGTGGGTGGCGGGATAAAGAGTAGAGAGCGAGCAGCATCGGCTGTGTCTGCTGGAGCAGACATGATAGTCACAGGCAACGTTACGGAAAGCAGTGACGCCAAGCAGCGGATTGACGAAATCATTACAGCAATCAGAGACGCCAAGCTTAATGCTTGTGTGAAGGTTTAACTTTTTATTTTGGTTTTCAGAAAGCCCAAAATAACCCGTTATTTAATATCTTGCTAGGGAAGCTACGC
>PLSP01000112.1 GCA_003165195.1 Candidatus Bathyarchaeota archaeon
TCGAGAAAATGAAAGCTACACCACAAGTAATCACTTCTGCCATGCAACTATATTTCACAGGAGAATCATACAGAAACGTCCAGAAATTCCTTAAGCTACAAGGCGTAACAGTTGACCATTCAACCATTCTAAGATGGGTCAAAAAATACGTTACATTAATGGGAAGCTACTTAGAAAAAATGAAGCCTAACGTTAGCGATACATGGAGAGCAGATGAATTATGGATAAAAGTAAACGGCAATCTGAAATATCTTTTTGCTATGATGGATGATGAAACACGTTTCTGGATAGCTCAAGAAGTAGCCGAATCCAAAGACAAACACGATACACGGAACTTATTACGCATGTCTAAAGAGGTCACAGGGAAAAAGCCAATGACCTTCATAACTGATGGACTTCCAGCGTATCATGATGCGTACAAAAAAGAGTTTTTCACCCTCAAAAATCCAAGAACAGAACACATAAGACATATCAAACTTAGCGGTGACATGCATAATAACAAGATGGAAAGGATGAATGGTGAAATTCGTGACCGAGAAAAGACAATGAGAGGACTAAAAAACATAGATACACCTATTCTAAAAGGCTACCAACTTTATCATAACTACATTCGACCGCATGAAGCATTAAACGGCAAAACCCCGTCTGAAGCATGCGGAATAACAATCGAAGGTAAAAATAAATGGAAAACACTCATACAAAACGCAAGCAAACACAAAGATTGTTAAAGGAAATTGAAGTTAATCTATCTCTTCTATTTCCTGTTTTTTCAGTTCTTCACGTAAAGAGACGCCTAACTCAGCAAAAAGAGCAACAACAAGTACAACTATCGCACCAACGAAAGTGTTTAAGTCAAGAAAATTAAAAATAAACGCTATTGTTGTAAATATAAGAGCAAGAAAAGTAATCGAAATCCCGTAGAGGTAATAACGAGGAATTTTTCTAAAAAACTCTGCTGTTATTTGCGTCTTTGGGCAAGTAACATCAAGTGCATGACTGTATGCTTTGAAAGAAACAACATCATCCACCACATCCATCTTAGTTAAGGCAAATTGCTGATTAAAACTTAATAATCTTCCACTTATATCGTTAATAATAGAAACCCTCATTTCAGTTGCTTCTTTTGATTTATCTATGCTGTAAACGGTTGAATGGTATGTTACTGTCGCAATTACGGTTTTGTTTGCATCGAGAGGATGAGACCCAATAGTTAGAACAACATGATTACCGACAGCATCTCTACATTTTAAGACCCATATTATATTCTTCTTTTTTGATGAAGGATTATCCTTTTGTCTGCTAAACCCCCAAACATCTATGAAGTCATCTCCAAGAACCGAAATCACTTCTTCGGATTTGGTATTAACCGAAAAAGAAACTCTTTCAACGTTCTCAAAATTCAATCCTATCGCCCACAAAACTATAAGAAACTGAATGAATCCAATAACACCTAAGACGACTGCCAAAAGAACTGAGAGAAATAGTACATTGGTGACTATGCTCAAAGCTTGACTTGTTGAATAAATCCGTGAACTCATTAATTCTGCTGAGAATAAAATCGCAGAAATGACGACTATCGTACCAATTTGAACATTGATTGGTGATATGATTCTTTTGGGATGAAACGCGAGAGAAGCCAACACGCAATAAACGATTGTTAGAACAAAATACCCCACCAAATAAGGATAGGAAGATGCGGTAAGATTTATATTGCCAGTTTGAAAGTTTAAAGATTTTACTAGGGGATAACCTAAAAGTACCACTTGAAAAGGAATTATCACTATGGTTGCAAAAAATACGTTGATGGTGGCTTGAGATTTGCGTATTTTTTCCAAGATGCTCATAGCGTATAGCAATTGATTGTTTTTGGTATTTAGGCTTTGCCAAAACAGAAAAAAGGGGAAAATTGTTAAGCCAAAAATTTGTTTTATCTTGATGAATTTGTTTTGTTTTTTGCAACTGCTTTTTTGGCTTTGTTGTAAATCCGTTGATGTGGCATGTTTCAGTTTCACCTCTAGCAAGAAGTACACTGAAAAAAAGTGACGAGTAAGAACAATTAAAAAAAAGGTTAATCAAGCGAAAAAACCTCTTTTTTTCGCCCGATTTGCACCATGCAAAATTTGTGGTGCAATCGCCCCGAAACGCACCAGAACCGAAAATAGAACTCTTTTTAGGTTACCTTGGTTGATGCCGTCAATCTTATTTGCGCAAAGTTTGCCTAAACTCCGATAAATACGGGTTATCGCTTGTATGTGGGAGCAGGGCAAGTGAGCATTGTTGTATTGGTATTACAGCATCAATTAGTCATCACAAAAAGCAACGAGTCATGTAAAAAATGTCAATTTAACCGACTGTCTTTGTGCAAAATCTGCTTCTGCCGACAAAACAGTTCAACCTGGCATCAAGCCACATATCAAGATTAAGGGTTAACGCGGATTGACACCGTTAGGATTGGTTGGCTGTTTGCAGGTAGTTTCGTAAATGTATGTGTACTTGACGGTAGTTATCATCATGCTCCTTCAGGGTATCATATAGCAACCCGCAATATCTACAGCGGTATTTGCCAGCAACGCTAACTGGGTCTCAGTTACTCACTCATAATCAGGCAGCTCACCTTCTTCTTATCCTTCAATTATCTCAGTGCAGCCGCATTCTCTTTGCTTTGATTTCATTTGGGTCAATTAAGGACCACCCCAAAAATCTTAAAACATCTTAGTTTGAATTATTGTTCAGAAAAATTTTAAAGTATGCGAGTGTGGAGCTACAGCCCCAAAGCAAGTCCAGCGCTTCAGTAGCCCTCTGGAGTATCTTAGAAGTGAGTGTACAAATTACCCGCCTATCCTACTCGATAAGCCTAATTGACTAAACTCCGAAATTTATCGCTGAACATAGAAAAGGCCGCGCTCTTTCATTTAAAACTGAAGAATTAGTTAAGAAAACTTGTTGCAGTTTTTAGGATCAAACAATTAAAATGAGAAACAAGTAATTTGACCAACCGAAACTGTCTGGAAGGCCTTAAAGCTACTTGATCGTTCTGTATACAAAAGCATCAACGGCACACATTTTTTTGGCAAAATCTAAGCTTAAACTTGAGCGATCTTACTGCAAACCCGCCGAAAGCAAGCGAACCTTAAATATACGTGACCCGGGCAGGAGAATTGACTGTAAAATAAGACTTGTGATTACGAATAGAGCATTCCTAAGGTCAAAAGTAGGTAATTATTTAGGTTATGAATGGAATTTAGGATGACGTTTTTATTTTTTAATGCGAATTAGGCTTTAATCCTACTCATAGGTGACTCTGACTTGCCTAAACGTAGCTGATTTACGCGAAATTTCATTTCTGACGGATTTTCTATCATTACGAATGCGTTCCGATTGGGCTTTTTTGACAATTAATAGTTAAATAACTTAGGAAGAGTTCAAAGAAATTTAATAATTTGTTTAAAGTTATCCATAGCAGGACGGTTTTTGGAGGCTTCGCTGTGCGAATAAGGAAAAAAAGGTGAAAGAGGCCTTTGATTTCAGCAAAGTTTTTCTGTAGACTCCACTGATAAACCTTTATGGAAAATAGCAGCCCCAATTCAAAATTTAAGGTAATAAACCGCACCTTTAGTTTTACAACAAATGGCGAAATCGACTTCATCGACGTCTCGGGCAAACTTCAAGAAGAGGTAACTTTGTCAGGGATCCAAAACGGGTTAATCCATGTTTTCGCTCCGCATGCAACAGGCGTTTTGATTTTAACGGAAAACGACCCTGCCCTATTGGAAGATATTAAAGAGATGCTTGAAGAGCTGGCGCCAAAACAAAAAGACTACCAGCATCCTTCCAACGCCCATTCACATCTTCGGTCCATACTTCTTCCACCAGACAAGACACTACCAATAGTTAACGGAGAGGTGACGTTTGGAACCTGGCAATCTTTACTTTTTGTGGAAACCGATGTACATCCTAGAAAAAGAACCCTGATAATACAAATCATAGGCGAGCAATAACAACAACCACTTTGCTTTCACCTAAAAGGTCCGAAACACGGTCTCCATATTTACCTTGGAAATTTGTTGTAAATACTAAACCCCTCCCCTCCGAGCGGACCTGTGTTTTTTTGATAAAATCAAGTTCGTCCGTAGACCATACTTCTTGAATCGAGTTTCCCATTCTCTTTTAAAGCTTTAGTGTTTAATCTGCAGACAGTTAACTTCAATTTTAACTGTTTATTGTAAAAATATTCCATTCGAACAAATTTCGGGCAAACACACTCGAGCTTAAGAAAGCCGTTAGACGGATTGGAGGGAAAAACTCGCCACTAAAAGAAAGAGAAGTTTAAATTGGTCCCTTTTAACGCCCAAAAACAGCCGTATTCCTTTTTCACAGTTAAGATTTGGGGGGAACTTGGGTCCGTTTAGCTTTACTCAAGCGTCTAAACAGTCAACCAACCAACATTTTTGCCTAAAGACCCCATGATTATATAAGGTTCGGCAGACTTCGAGGAAACTTTGGTTTACTTCTCTGTGCGTACCCTCTTAGATGAGCCTTTTGGTCGCATTCTAGATTTTTTCTTTACGGCAGCTCTCTCTGAAGATTCCTCTTCCATAGCATCTGGTGCATCTTGAGCTGTCGTCAACTTTTCAACGGCATCTGAGAAATCAACCATCGTCGCCTGTTGAGCTCCGGCTTTGAGCATCGCTTGAATCGCCTTATCAACGTCGTCCGGCTTAACATTTATCCCCATCGTCGCGTCCATTAGCACAACTGTGTCGTAGCCAAGTTTTCGTGAGTCAATCACCGTGTTTACCACACAGTAATCAGTTGCTAAGCCCCCGACAAAAAGCCGCTTAACCCCTCGGATGCGAAGTTCATCAGCAAATAGTGTGCCGTCAAAAACGGAGTAGCCTTCTTTTTTAGGGTCCATAGCTTTGGAGATAACTCCTGTATCGCCAGGCAAAATAAGATCTGGGCTAAAATTTGCGCCTTTGGTATTTTGGACGCAATGCAGAGGCCAAAGTCCACCTTGAGCTTTAAAGGAGACGTGGTTAGCTGGATGCCAATCTCTTGAGGCGAAAACATACCCCTTAGCGCTCTCAAAAAACCTTGCGTACCAGTTGAGGGCAGGTATAATTTCGTCGCCACCTGAAACAGGCAGTGCTCCCCCAGGAAGAAAATCCTTCTGAATGTCAGTTATCAAAAGGGCATCGGATTTGTTTATTTCATAGGTTTGTTTCAAACAAGACACCATCTATTCCAAAAGTTTTGAGTTAGAAATCATAGATAGATAACAAAAACTATTGAATAAACTTTTTTGCCTAGCCGGACAAATACGGAAAGCTAATTAAGGTTTCGTGGGAGTAATGTGTTGGTGACTTCATGGCGATTGTAGCTTATGTCCTCTTTAAGGTTGCTTCCGGTACAGAGCCGGAAGTAGCGGAAAAACTCGTTGAATTCAAAGAAGTGCTAGATGCAAGTATTGTATTCGGCGAGTATGATGTTATTGCCCGAGTAGAGTTGGACGATGTTGAGAAACTGCAAGGTTTTATTTCAAACAAAATAAGAGCAGTACCAGACATATTGGTAACATCAACAATGATAATTTCAAAGGAATATAAAGGCAACAAACCCAAGGGCAAGTAACCCATTTTCAATGTGTTTGGTTGATGCTTTTGTATACGGGTTAAGACAACCTTATCTTTTTAACCTTCAACAATAAATTATGAAGGCATCAACATGCAGATAAAAACTCAAAAAAAATACATTTCCAGCCGCGAAATGCGCGCCCTAGAATCCAACGCCCAATATTACGGCATAAGCCTACTGCAGCTCATGGAGAATGCCGGACGGGCGGTCGCTGAAGAGGTTATCTTGCGTTTCAGCAAAGAAAAAGTAATCTCTATTTTCTGCGGTTTAGGTGGAAATGGCGGCGACGGATTTGTGGTTGCGAGGCACCTTTTGACGTCTGGTTACAGGGTAAAGGTAGTTCTTGTTGGTCGAAGCCGCGATATATCTCATGAAGCAACCCTTCAAAACTGGCTGGCTCTTCAGGCTTTTCAGGCGAAAATATCGATAATTGAAGTATCCGACAGCTCCAGCATACCGGATGCTGCTGCTGATGTCGTAGTTGATGCACTTTTGGGAACTGGGATTAAAGGAAAACTTAAACCTCCGATAAGCCAAGTTGTTGAATACATCAATTCTCTAAACGCTTTTCGGATAGCCGTTGATGTGCCTACGGGCATAGATTCAGACAACGGCGACGTGTTGGGGATCGCTGTAAAAGCAGATTTGACAGTTACTTTCTACAAGTCAAAAATGGGTTTAGCTAAGGCCAAAAAGTATGTGGGAGAACTGCTTAGCAAAGAGATAGGTTTACCATTTGATTTGGAAGAGTATGCTGGACCAGGCGACGTTTTGCTTGCTCAGAAACCGCGGAACCCAACAGCTCACAAAGGCGATTCCGGAAAGTTACTTGTAATTGGCGGAAGCGAAATTTATTCTGGAGCCCCCACACTGGTTTCGCTTGGCGCCATGCGGACCGGCGTTGACATCGTTTACCTTGCTGCCCCAGCTAAGACGGCTTACGCGATTTCTTCGATGTCGCCTGACCTGATAACTATAAAACTAGACGGTAGCAACCTCAATCCGGGCAACTTGGAAACGTTGAAGCCTTTTATAGACATGGCTGATGCTGTTGCAATTGGTCCAGGCTTAGGGTTAAACCCAGAAACTGTTGATTTCGTCAAAGGCTGCATTAAAGAAGTAGAGCAGGCAGGTAAACCGATGTTTTTAGATGCAGACGGCCTCAAAGCTTTTGCAGAATTCAAAAGACCTCTAAAAATTCCACTTGTCTTAACGCCACACGCAGGTGAATATGCGATCCTAACAAGCGAGACTTTGCCTGAAAATCAAGCTGACCGTGCATTGACAATACAGAAAACGGCTAAGAAACTTAATGCCATTGTTCTTGTTAAGGGAAAAGTTGACATTGTTTGCGATACAGAACGTGTGAAATATAACTTCACCGGTAACCCCGGGATGACAGTCGGCGGTACAGGCGATGTTCTTAGCGGCATAATAGCTGGATTGATGGCACAGCATATTGACCCGTTTGAGGCTGCGGTCGCTGGAGCCTTCGTTAATGGCGCCGCAGGCGACTTTGCCGCATCAGAGTTAGGATTTCATTTGGTTGCAACGGATATTATTGATTGGATACCGCGGGTCCTTGATGACCCGATGAGTCATTTGAAGGTGCGCAAGTCTAGTGGAAACTGACTCGGAAGCCAAAAAGCAAGAGATGCCTGTAAGAATTAGCATTTACCATGCAGCACAGGATGATCCCAAAAAGAACACTGCTTTAAGACTGAAACGTCGCGGACTAGCCCGCATAGTAACTAAGGCAAGGTTTCTTCCTAAGCGTGCCATCGTCCTGAATCCCTTTGGTGAAATAGCTTTTTCTCCGGCAGACCGCCAGAGACTTGAACAGTTTGGCTTAGCGGCGTTAGATTGCAGTTGGGAGCATGCCCAGAAGGTGATGGGTGAACATGTTAAAGGAACCAGCCGATGCTTACCTATCCTAATTGCGGGTAACCCTGTCAACTTCGGCAAGCTTACCAAGCTGACTACAGCCGAAGCGATCGCTGCCGCCTTATACATCGCCGGTTTCCAAGAAGAGTCAGAACAAGTACTGTCAATCTTCACTTGGGGACACACATTTTTCGAGTTGAACAACATGTTGCTTGACAATTATGTGACGGCAAAAGATAGCTGCGAAATCGTGGAGATGCAAACAAGGCTTCTAAAACCCAAAAAAGCAGTTGACGGGAAAACGGATGACTGCAAAAACTAAAGATGATATTCAAACTTTCAATCGCAGGGCTGCAACATATGAGAAATCACGTAGACAGAACTTGATTTTTGACCGTGTTCAAAAAATAGTCCTAACGTTAACTTGCAGAGACAAGCCTGAAACGGTTTTGGATGTTGGGTGTGGGACGGGAAGACTGCTTAGAAAAGTCAAAGAGCAATGGTCCGATGCAAATTTAATAGGTGTTGACCCCGCAGAATCTATGATCGCGGAAGCCAAGCAGCTTTTGCCAAACGCCCAATTCCATGTTGGCATGGCTGAATCCTTGCCGTTGCATGATGCCTCTGTTGATTTAGTTCTTAGCACAATGTCTTTTCACCATTGGGCAGATCAAGCTAAAGGCATAAGTGAGATCGCTCGTGTACTTCGTACAAACGGCAGGTTTGTGCTTGCTGATATCATAGCTCCTTTTGGGTTATCGATGTTCTTCAAGCATTTCAAACGCAGCAATGCATCTAAGACCCGTGCGTTGTTTGCTGAATCAGGACTTAATGTAGAGTTGCAGCAGCGTCAATGGCCATTATTTAGTGTGTTAGTTGTAACGATAGGGAGAAAACACCTGTATGTTGATTGAAAAATGGTTTTGATTACTGACCCCTATGTGTTTTTAACTTCAGTAGTCTTGATTTCTCTTTCAGGCGTACTGATGCCTGGGCCACTGTTCGCTGTAACCATGGAGAAGGCCGCAAAAAACAAAAGTGCTGGAGCATTAATTGCGATTGGGCATGGCATCGTAGAGTTCCCGTTAATGTTTCTGATCTTTTTTGTTCTAAGCCAGTTCACGATTCCAAATATCGTGCAGATCGCTGTTGGACTGGTGGGCGGATTGCTGATGATTATTATGGGTATCGAAACTTTCAGGAAACGACATGTAACCCAAGAAGTTTCTGTGGCTTCCCACCGTGAATCCATCCTTGCGGGGGTTCGGACAACTGCTGCAAACGCTGGTTTCATTTTGTGGTGGTTGACTATAGGTACAGCTTTGATTTTGAACGCTAAACTCTTTGGGCTTATTGGTTTCTCTGTATTTGCGGGGGTTCATTGGCTATGCGATTTATCGTTTTATACATTGGCAGCGCTTGCAGTCTTTAAGTCTCAACGGTTCTGGAACGACAACGTTAGAACTGCAGTTACGCTGTTTTGCGTAGCCGTCTTCGTTGGTTTTGGCTCTTACTTTATGGGTTCAGCCATATGGTCCCTGACATAATTTACAGTTAAATAACTCCGCTGCGTGAATGTAACTTATGAAGTTTCAAGTTGGAAACGCAACACTTGAGTTAATCAAAGCAGACATAACCGACGTTGAAGCAGATGCAATAGTCAACGCAGCGAATTCTTCACTTATGGGTGGCGGCGGAGTTGACGGATCTATTCATCGAAAAGGTGGACCTAAAATCCTTGAGGAATGCAAACGCATTAGAGAAACAGAGTGGCCAGACGGGCTGCCAACAGGAAAAGCCGTAATTACATCAGGCGGCAACTTGAAAGCAAAACATGTTATTCACACTGTAGGACCTGTTTGGATGGGCGGCTTCCACGTTGAGGCAGAACTTCTAAAGCAGGCATACAGAAACTCGCTTAAACTCGCTTCCGCTAAAGGAGTTAAAACAGTTGCGTTTCCATCAATTAGCACTGGAGCCTACGCCTACCCTATTGAGGAAGCCAGCCGAATAGCTGTCGGCACGGTTAAGGAGTTTTTAGAGAAGGAGGACAAGCTTGACAAGGTGACATTGGTGTTGTTTTCTGATCGTGACCTAAAAGTTTACTCTGAAACTGCAAGCATACTTTTTGGGTAATGACCGCTCGGTTATTTGCCAGTTACTTCTTCTACTTCCATTATTGACTCGATGGGAATGTCAAGTTTTAGCTGAACGGTTTCCAAAACTGAATTCTGGTCTGGCCCTTCGATGAGAAATGAAACCCTCTTTTCGTCATTGCAACAATAGCATGCTATTGCTTCTATGTCTTTGATTTTTCATCTTGCCAACATTTTTGCTGCCCCTTCAGCACAGGCTCGGGGGGCAGTTCCTGAACGCAAAATATGAGAATTTAAAAGATATCTCGGCATAAAAAACGCTTCCAATACAAGAATAATGCAACTGCCCATAATAAACAATGCGAACAGTTAGCGGTTAACTAAGAAATGTCCGCGCTTCTTCTCCAAGCATTTGGATTTTGGTAAGCTGTTTTGGGGCCTTCCTTCCAAATTGCATCAAAGCCCTTTAGAAATTCTTCACTCGAAAGTCTTTTTTGCTTTTGAATTTTTGTAACCGCAATTTGAAGTGTCTGATCAGGTTGTTCCTCATTTTGAGATCGTTTTAAGGCTTCAAGTAATCTTTCTTTGAACATTTTTTTCACCAAAATAGTTTTTTTGACTTTTTTGTTTTTTGAACACATTTTGGAACTTCAAAACCCACGCCATAGGTTTTTTCAAGAGATTTTCGGCATCTTTCAGCAAAAAGTGAATTATTGTTCTCATTATCGGTAACTTTTTGCCTTATCATTTTAATCAACAAATTAGAGATACAAAATATGCAATAAAAGGGATGTTTCAAGCAAACAATTAATACTTGAACAAAAATACTGCCATGTTTGTTTTGTTTTCAAAACTACATCATTTTTAAAATGGTAATATTCTATGATTCAGAGCGTTGAAGGAAAGTAGCTGGCAAGTTAAATTTAATTTATTGGAAAATTAGCTCTTTAGAAGCTTTGTATTTTCAAAGAGAAGATCAAATGTTATATATCATTGCTTAGGAGTTTCTAAACCAAGTTGTAGCGCTGGGCCAATCGCTTAGTAACTATGAAAATATGGGCCTCAAGGTCTATCTCATTTGATAATGTGAAAGATCTAATGTGTATCTGTCCATACTGCCAAACCTCAGAAAAACGCAACCTTACCTTTGAAGGAAAAAGAAGGTTAAATCTAATTGGCGCTTCTTTAAACTTTGGCCTGTATGGGTTTTAGCCGTTGGTCGTCTTTAACTCTATAACCGAGTACAGGTCATACTTGCTGCCGAACAGTTTTCTGCCGCCCAAATAACCCAACTCAATCAGGAAGCCTAAACCAACGATATTGCCGCCTAACTTTTCAACCAATTCAATGTTAGCTTTAGCTGTTCCGCCTGTCGCAAGCAAATCATCAATGAGCAAAACATTCTCTCCTTTTTTAAGAGCGTCAACATGGATTTGGATTGTGTCTGACTCGTACTCTTTGTCATAGGTTAAGTCGACGCATTTGCAGGGGAGCTTACCTTTTTTGCGGATCGGAATAAACCCAACGCCTAACTCGTAAGCCACTGTGGCGCCAACAATGAAGCCTCTTGCTTCGTTGGAAACAACTGCGTCGATAGATTTGCCTCTATAGTGGTCAGCTATCTGCTTGATGGATTGATGGAATGCATCTTTGTCTTTGAGAAGAGGTGTTATATCCCAGAAGACAACGCCTTTGAACTCGGGGATTCTTCGGACTTTCGCTTTGTGATCCAGTTGTTTTGTTTTCTTATTCACCATTTTTTTCACTCCTTTAAACGAAAGAGCCTTTCAAGGCTTCATTACATTTGCAAGCGCATTCGCTGGGCAGTTTGGCAATGGTTTGGGCGATTATGGTTTTTACGATGTCAATGTTTTTTCTCATCGTTGTGAGCACGTCATCGACTGAGACAACATGATCTTTCCATACGTCATAGTCGGTTACAGTTGAGATCGAAGCATAACAGATTTCTGCTTCTCTTGCCAGAACACATTCAGGAACCAAAGTCATTCCAACCACATCTGCACCCCACTGTCGGTACATTCGCGACTCAGCTTTAGTGGAGAACCTAGGACCTTCAATACATACATAAGTGCCTGTCTCATGCATTTTTATGCCCATGCCCTTGGCGACGCTGATTATGGTTTTGCGTAGTTCGGGGCACATGGGTTCGGCTACGGATATGTGGCAAACCTTGTTTTCAGTGACTGTGTAGAATGATTGTTCACGTCGCGTGGTTCGGTCGATGAACTGGTCAACAAACACGATTTCACCCGGTTGATATTCTTCACGCAGAGACCCGACCGTGGAGGGTGCAAATATTCGTTTGACGCCGAGCTTTTTTAGGGCAAAAATGTTGGCTCGCACATTGATGTCTGTGGGTCTTATGGTGTGTTTTTTTCCATGTCTTGGTAAGAAAGCTACGGTTTTGCCGCCGAGTTCGCCTACAGTTATAGTGTCTGAGGGTTTGCCATAGGGCGTTTCTACTGAGACTTCCTGGACGTTGGTTAAAAGTTTAGGGTCGTAGAGGCCTGTTCCGCCGATAACTCCAATTTCCGCTTGCATAGCCACTTAGTTTGAATGTTGACCTTATAAAAATAGCGTTTACCCGTTCGGTTTCTGTGTTTCCCCCTTTGAATTTGTATTATTTGTTCGTGTCGACTAAAACTACGAGGCGGAATATAGCTTGCAGCGAAGGTAACTCTTCAAAGAAATTTCATACAAACATGGCGATTTTAGCTTAAATTGATCGTTTGTTTTATAAGCAACTTACCCATAGTTTGGTTTGGCTTCTAAGAAGCGATTTTTAGCAAGTCAAGGAGAAGGATGAATTGATGCTAGATCACAAAATGATGTTTGAAGATACTTGCAGGTGTCGACTATGTTCAGCTAAATTCAGTAATCCTGAAGAGCTCAGAGTTCACAGAATGACTAACCACAAAGGCCATATGCTTACGCTAAAGCTCAAACGCTAAACATCCCCAAACTTTTTTCAATTAACCATTCTTCAGAAATGCGTCTTCATTTTGTTTTAATGTGCCTGTGATGTTAACCACGTCTGAAGCGATTGGTTTTTGAAATGATTGTTTTAATTTTGATTACTGAGACGATAATCCACGTTGAGAATGATAATGTTAATTAAGAGTCGCCTAGACCTTATTGACGAAGATTTATTATGCCACAGACTTTGCCCTTCTGGTTCATTCGAGACGGCGCCAAACTAATCCAATGCAGTAAAGACGATTTCGACAAAGCAATCATTGAAGGGAAAAGCATAAAGTACAGCGGCTACGCAAACAAAAAATGTGAGCGCATTGCCGAACAATTGGAGGAGTCTAGAATGGCTTTACTCGCAAAACTTGACTTGCCCCCGAAGTTTCGGGCGGTAATAACTAAACCCAGAAACGTCTTAGAAGTCCAGGTAATACAGGTTGATGACCCACAGTTTTGGGTGAAAGAATCTAAACTACCTAAATACCAAATTTAAAACTGTTTTTGAGGACAGAAGGTTATCGCTTTTTCATTATGCCAGCTGGGAGAGTAGATTGCTATCCATTTGTGGGGGTCGCTCAATATCCAAAGTTGCTTGCGGTTTGGCATCCAGTGTTTACTTCAGCTAATGAGAAGTTGCCATTTGTTTCAAATAGACCACAATTTTCTTATTTTGTACCGTAATTGTCACAAATTTTATAATTTACCATTTTCTTAATGTTTTATTGCAAGTCAGGGAGCAAGCTTTAGCTGCAATGCATCGGGTAAAGAAGCGTGCTAATTGAAACGGCTAAAAAATTGGTGCGCAGATGAGACTTTACCTGTATGGGCTGAACATGCATAGTGTTGGCAGCATCCAAGTTAAAAGCAGCAGATTCAAAAAGTAAAACAAATCTGCGGCAACGAAAAAATCGACTGGATGTAAAGCCACAATAAGGCTCAGACTTGACTTGCGATAAACTAAGTGGAAAAAATAGATTCGGAAAAACCGTAAAATTCAAATCCACTTTTTTCTAATTTTTAAAAATAATAAAGCCAAGAAATAAAAATTATAAACTCCAACGATTATGGCGCTGGAGCTTGGGGCGCTTGGGGAACTTGTGCATTGGCTTTCTTTGCTAAAAGCATTCCAGGTTTTTCTTTGGCTATTTTGCCGTCG